>NZ_JBGQQY010000046.1:0-17104 GCF_045528545.1 Ruoffia sp. FAM 26254 | reverse complement strand
TGGTGAATTAACCATATCAGAAAGGGGGTCTTTTTTCATCACCTAATGGGTGATGAAGCAGATTACTTTAAAGACTATTAAATCAATGTTAGGAAAGACTATTAGTAAAACTATGAATTATTCAGGTAAGTATATTTATTCAGAAATATTATGGATCAATCCTTCAAATAAAGGAATATCTTTATAGATGATCCCGTAAGCAAAGGGGCGGTCTACTTTTAATTCAATCGGTTCTTCTTCAACCGGCGCCATCGTTGTTTCAATATTTATCTCTGTGACTGCCGCTGCACTTGTTCCTTCTTCATCCAGAACAAGTTCAACGCGTTGAAGAATTTGACTCAAAGCAGTTTCTTCTTGAGTAGTGAAAAAGTCGGTCTCACCCAAGTCTTCTTTAAAATTACTTAAGTCGAAAGCATCTAACGAGTTCGTTAAATCAAAGGAACCACTACTTTCAAATTTCGGTAAAGTTAAAGCGATTGTCTTGTTATTAATTTCTTCCTCTTGTTCTAATACCCATTGATACGCTTCCCACATGCTTTCATCATCTGCCGATTCATCAGGAATGACGATTAATAAGTTAGCTTGGTTACGATACGGAAGTAAGATAGCTTGGAAGCCGTCTCCTTCTAAGTAAGGAATACTTTCTTCCAAATGCATCATTGGAACAACTGTTTCATCATCGCGACCGTAAAAAGTTTCGTCTGTATTTAATTCTTCGTTAAACACATTTAACCAATTGCTCTTGAAATACAGTAAATTCATCATGACTATTTGTAAATAATCATTGGATGTCATCTCAGCGATACGTGCTTCACTATAATACGGATCAATCAGACCTTCCGTTAATTCAGCAATATCTTCATTCAATGACTCGTAGGTTGATGAATCTTGAAAATCAACTCGACTCGCTTCAGTCGCTAAATCTTTTGTATCTTCCAAATAAGTCGAATTCCATTTTAAATCTTCCCGACCTAAAAGATACGTTTTCGTATCAAAGATTGGTTCATCACCTTCGGTCGCTTCCTTTATAAAACTTGCCATCGAGGCAACATACTCATCTCGGTCCATCCCCTCTGGAATTAGAACTTCACTGAGTCGTTCTTTTTCTGATCCGGTTAAACCTGGTTCTAAGGTGAGTAAGGCTAAGTAATACGATAAGGGTGAGTAAAGCGCATTCTCTTCCACTTCCTCTGATACTAAGGGTCTAAGTTCCTGGGAAAAGTCTTGAATTTGTTGGGCTAAGTTTCCTTCAAAATCTCCTTCCACTTGTTCAGATGCCGAGACTAATCCCGGTGTCATCGTTGATACAGCGAGGATTACAACTAATAAATATTTACATAATTGAGATACCCTCTTTAATAAATTAAACATATCAAACTCCTTTCATAATTTGTACAGTGTGACTTATTTCAGTATAAAGAAATTTGCATCACAGTCACTGAATATCACTCCTCAGTCATTGGAGTCAGTTCGCCGTCTTCTACTACTAACAACATTGTGCCGCCTTCTGAAATTGATGGAATCATCAATTCAATGCTTGCTTCTCCCGATTCAATTGCCTCCGCAGTATAGGTGAGGTCACTATAATAATCAGTTATTGCTGCATCTTCTGATGATACGGGTAAGTTTATTGTGTGTGAATCTTCAGATAAGTTAAAGATAATATAAACTTGTTCCCCTTCAAGCTCTCTAGTCACGATTGTCCATTGATCTTCTAATGACTGACCATAAACTTCTCTAGAACCACGAGCTAACAATTCAGAATTTGCACGACGGAATTGAAGTAATTTCTTATAGTGCGTTAAGATATCATTGTCTTCCGTTTGGTCCCATGCTAAATCATACCGATTGTCATACACCGGCCAATTATTGGCTCCCGTCTGACCTAATTCTTCCCCGTAGTAAATGACTGGTTGCCCTTTAGCAGTCATTTGTAATGTGACTGCCACTTTATATTTATCTTCATTGCCGTTTATCATATATAAAAAACCGGTCTCATCATGACTACTTAGAAATTGCCCAGTCGGACTCGCACTTGTCATTGCACCATTTCGGCGTTCTAGACGAGAGTTTACACCTCTAAAGTCACCATTAATGAAATCTCTAGCGTAGTTTTTAAATTCGAAATCTAAGACACTATCCATCATTCCGGAATTCAAATACCCTTTCGGACTTGTTGCACTTGCTCCCCATACTTCACCGATTAATTGGAAGTCTGGATCAATTGCTGTGAGTTCATTTCTAAAGTGTTGCCAAGCCTTATTATCAACATGAATCACTGTGTCCACTCTAAAGCTAGAAATCGAGTTACCAGCAGGTGTGGTTGATAAATCTAGCCAAGCTGTCTGCCAATCAACTAGTTGTTCATAGACGTCTTGTTCTTTTGTCGTAAAGTCAGGCAAACCAGATAATTCTTGAGTCAGTGAATCCATACCTGGGGAATCACGCAACATCCCCTCAAACACTTCTCGATCTTCCTCTGTTGGGTAGCCTTCGGGCGCATTATCGACATCACTATCTTTACTGTGCATGCCATAACCTGCATGATTTAAGACAACATCGACCATAATTTTTATATCTTTTTCAGCTGCTGTATCAATTAATTCATGAAACTCTTCCAACGTACCAAAATGCGGATTCAATTCTTCAAAGTTTTGTGCCCAATAACCATGGTAGCCATAAAATGCCCCATCATTCGTCCCTGAAGATACATCATAAGCGATATTCGATACAATCGGTGATATCCAAATCGTCGTAATACCTAACTCATCTAAATAATCAATCTGTTCAGTAATCCCTTTAAAATCCCCACCCTGATAAACACCTCGTTGATTATCTGCTTCTTCGTATGCTAAATTCCATGGATTATTATTGGACTCATCGCCATCTTTAAAGCGATCTGTCAGCATAAAGTAAATAATTTCTTCATCCCAATCCAGTTCTCCTTCTTCTTTCTCTCTCGGAAGAATCGTCACGGTTGTTTCAGTTTGATATTCTTGTTCTTCTGAATCCCACCAAGTAATCGGAATCGAATAGTCACCCGGTTCCACATCATGTGTGACTGATAAGGTCACTTTTAATAATTCAGGTGAGATGTTTAATTGGCTAGAGCCTCCTAATTGTGAGACATCCGCAACAATTTGTTCAATTTGTACTCCCTCTTCGACATCCAATTCGAGTATGGCATGTTGGTTATAATGAAAAGGCTGGCTCACATTGGCTGTGACGACATCCGATTCGACACTCGTTTCGACGGCCTCTGCCATGACATATTGAGTGTTACTAACTGTGACTGGTTGATACATTAAACTAAGTAAACTGAGTGCTAGAGCAGCTTTGAATTGTAATTTCATATGTGTCTCCTTTTTATTTAAGCGTTTACAAATAAGTATAGCAATACTTTCATCATTCGCCAATAATATCTATAAAAAAAAGACTGAGTTTTTTCACTCAGTTTAAATACTTATACAATTGATTTTTCTCGAAAGTTATAAAGAAAAAACTGGTGAAAAAGAATGAGTACAAACCAACTGCCGGCATACACAGTATTCCCCTTTTGAAACCACATATAACTTGGCAGCATTAAGATAAGGAATTTACCGATGATCATCCAAGCAATTGGCAGTGGGTACGTTGCTTTCGGTGCGAAAAAGGCTCCCCAAATAATAATGATGACACCCACAGTTACGATAGCTCCAAATATTTGTAACCACCTTTGTGAGAAGAAGCTTGCGCCAAAATAGCCGAAACTAATTAAAGCAACAATTTCAATGATTAAAGCCAAAACTGCATGCAGACCTTGTAAAAGCTTCATCTTTTTCGCCTTCTTATTTTTTTATTTTTCTTAGTCAAACTCTTCGTATTCTCTAGGATCTTGCCCTTCAACTAAACCTTCTTTTCCTTTGTCTAATTGATTAATTAATTCCATCTCTTCTTGGGTTAATTCAAAGTCAAAAACATCAATATTCTCAATCTGATGTTCCAGTTGCCCTGATTTTACATTGACTAAGATACCTGTTTGAATATTCCAGCGAATAATTACTTGTGCGATTGATTTGTCGTGTTCTCTAGCAATCTCAGCTAATACTTTATTCTCTAATAAGTCATTTAACTCACGTCCAAGTGGACTCCATGCTTCCGTAAGTATCCCTCGATCTTTATTCGCTTGATGTAAATCTAAATTATTGAAATAGGGATGGCGTTCAATTTGGTTCGTTACTGATGTCACACCAGTGGCTTCAATAATACGGTCTAAGTGTTCTGGTAAGAAGTTAGACACACCTATGGTCTTAATTAAACCAAATTTCTGAGCATCAACTAATGCCTGCCAAGCTTCAACATAATTATCACGTTTTGGTAGTGGCCAATGTATTAAATATTTATCAAAATAATCAATGCCTATCCGATACAATGATTCTTGTATCGCATCAATCGCTTTATCATATTCATGATTAGCTCCTGGTAGTTTAGATGAGACTTGAATGTGCTCTCTAGGAATATTTAATTCACGAATGGCTTTCCCAACAGCCCCTTCATTATTGTAATTCGTCGATGTGTCGATTAACTCATAACCATTTCTGAGTGCTGTCTTAATCGACTGAACGCCTTTTGCTCCTTTGAGGCCAACTGTCCCTAAAGCAATCTTAGGAAAATTATTTCCGTCATTTACATTATAGAATTCCATTTAAACCTCTCCTTTTCTTATATCTATATTTTAATACCACACAATCTATCAACAAAATCATTCAACTTAGTTAAAGTTAATTTCGCAGTGTTTTTATAAATAATATGATATATTGATTAAGAAAAGGAAGTCTTATTATGGCGACAGTTAAAACAGACACAACGTTTGATGTATATTTAAATGAATTAGACGAAAAGGATCAAGATACTATCATTCGATTAGATCAAATGTTAACGAAACAATTTGGCAGAGATAGTCGCAATATTTGGGAAGGTAAATTTTTGGGCGGGCCCCAACAACAAATCATCGGTTACGGAGAAATCCCAATAAAAGGTAAGACCGATGAAACATGGTTTATGGTAGGTTTAGCCCGGCAAAAAGCTTACTTCAGTCTGTATGTGAATGCAGTTGAGGATAAGACATACTTGGCTAAGAAATATCAAGATCAACTGGGGAAAGTAAAGGTTGGTAGCAGTAGCATTAGTTTCAAACAATTTGATGATATTGATTTACCAACTTTAGAAAAAGTATTCAATATCGCCTATCAACAATGGCTAGAAATAAAACAATAGAAAGTGGTGCGTTATGGATCAAAAAATCCAAGACTTATTTGAACTATCTAAAAATGGAACCAAAGAAGAACGTTATAATGCTTTAATTGAACTAAATTCGACTTTAGAACAACCGGTGGATTGGGCGTATGACGTTTGGGATGATTTAATTGAATTATTATCAGATAAAGATGGTCATCAAAGATCACGAGCTGCCCAATATTTATCTCGCTTAGCTGCCTATAGCGACCCTGAAGACCGAATTTTAAAAGATTTTGATGCTTTATGGCAAGTCACTTTCGATGAAAAATTTGTCACTGCACGCCACACTATTCAAACTCTATGGCGAGTCGGGCTTGGAAGCGACGCGGCTAAGAATCTATTCTTAGCACACGTGATAGACCGTTTCAATGATGGCGACAAAGAAAAAAATTATACACTCATTCGTAATGACTTCTTACAAGGTATGCGCAATTTATATGACGAAACGCATGACGAAGTCATTAAAACTCAAGCACTTGAACTTATCACCTTTGTCGATGACTCCAAGTATCAAAAGAAATACGCACAAATTTGGAAATAAAAAAAGGAGGGTATGACTACTCTCCTTCTAATTCTTCAAAATAATTGATCCCTTTTAAGTTTTTGACACGCAATATAAAGTCTTGCTTCTGAATTCGGTTATATAAATCGATAGCTACAAAGTAAACAATTTCATTGGAGTCCGTTTCGTAGTCACTCTCAATGACATGCTCACTCTCAATCTGCATATCAATGATATTCACCCGTAAATCCGCACAAAATTCTAAAAAGTGATTAAAGCTATCTAAAGAATCTGCAATAATATAACAATCAATCTTACTCGACTTACCTTGGATGACTTTCTTTAAAGGTCTAAGTAAGGTCATAATCAGTAAAATGGCAATACCACCAGCAATCGCTCCTTCATAGAAGCCAATACCTATCGCAAGACCAATACAGGCAGCCGCCCATAAACCAGCAGCAGTTGTTAAGCCTTTCACTCGATTTCGATTGGTAACAAGAATGGTTCCAGCTCCTAAAAAGCCAATCCCACTTATTACTTGGGCACCTAAACGAGTTGGGTCTCCTCCCCCAATATTCTCAGTAGCGTATTGGTTTGTCATCATGACCATGGTAGAACCAAGACAGACGAGAATATAAGTTCGCAGCCCTGCCGTGTGATTCTTCATCCCACGTTCCATCCCAATTAATCCGCCAATGAGAACAGCCAGTAAAATTCGAACAAGAATCGTTATTGTATTTAATTCATATAAATCAAACGTTAGATTCATTACATTCCTCCTCTCAGTTTTTTCAAGTCACCTATTATACATCCTTTGAAAAATTATTCAATAATTTCTTTAACTCGACCTACAATGCCACTTTCTAACATCACTTTAATTCCGTGATGGTGATTAGGTGAATTAGTTAAGAGACGTTTGACAACTCCTTCAGTCAATTTTCCTGAACGTTGATCTTGTTTTTGAACAACCTTTACTTTTGTCCCGATTTGAATATCGGCACGTTTAGTTCCATTTTTCATTTGTATTCCTCCTTTAGATCTTTTATAACAACCTTCTATTATAACACAATCTCATCTTTAATTTGGTCCATGATTTGAGCTACATTCTCTGAATGCTTTAATGACATGATCGGACTTTCTGTTTTGTGTTCTTGAATGCATTCAACGACATGAACGATTTCACTATAGAAATCATCATGATCATATGGCACTTCATGTAATTGTGATTCATTGCTGTCAGCTAAAGTGAGTGTGTATGAAGCTGGTCGATGAAAGTTTGGAATACGTATTTCTCCAATCGTTCCCGTAATAATTGCGACTGTCTCCGTTTCACGGTCAAAAGCTGATTCCACTCGTCCAATCACACCATTCGATTCTAATTTCGCATCGACATAGACTTCAACCCCATTATCTGTCACTTCATAATCTACGGCTTTCACTTGAACCGGTGATGTCATGAAATCTTCAATCAATGAAATATTATACACTCCCATATCCAGTAAACAGCCCCCTTGAACAGGCTCAAAGTGATAACTTGCATCCGTTTCAGTAAATACACGGCACAGAGACGTTGAAACACTTAACACTTCACCAATACCTCCTTTTTCGATGCGCTCTTTAATCTCACGATAAGCCGGGACAAAGCGACTTTTCATTGCTTCCATGAAGAATACATTCGTTTCTTTCACCGTCTCAGTAATCTCTTCCATTTCTTGAAGTGACAGCGTCGCCGGCTTTTCACACAGAACAGCCTTTCCAGCTCGCAATGATTTCTTAACCCATTCTAGGTGAAATTGGTGTGGTAAAGCAATGTAGACCGCATCAATTTCTGAATCATCTAATAAAGTTTGATAATTATCATAACTGACATCACATGGATGTTCTGCTCTAAAAGCTTCTGCTTTCTCCATCGTCCGTCGTGCTACGGCATATAAACGTGCACCCTTCACTTGTTCTAAACTCGTCGCAAAGCGATGTGCAATATTTCCCGCGCCAATAATTCCCCATTTAATCATACGTTACCCCTTTTTTTTAAATGTATTTTTTATAAAAGAGTTTTCATTATGTAAATTGTACCTTATTTTTTTCTCGATTCATAATATCTTACGAATAGTTATCTCTATTAATTTTCTCATTTTTAGCATATAGTTAGTAATAACAATATAAAGGGAGGATTTTCATGCTTACAATTGCATACATTGGCAATGGTAAAAGTACTAATCGCTACCATTTGCCTTTTTCAACCCAATTATCTGACAAAATAAAAATCAAAACCATTTATTCTCGCAGTGGAAAAAGTGACTGGACTCCGATTGAAGGAGTGCAGTATACAACGAATATCGACGATATTTATAATGACCCAGAAATCCAACTTGTAGTAGTAACAACACCAAGTTCAAGTCATTATCCCTTAGCTAAAGAAGGTTTATTGCGTGGGAAAAATATGTTGGTCGAGAAACCTTTCACTGAAACAGTTGAACAAGCTCAAGAATTATTCACGCTCGCTAATGAAAAGAATTTATTTGTTCAAAGTTATCAAAATAGACGTTACGATTCAGATTTCTTAACGGTTCAAAAAGTGATTGAATCAAATAAGTTAGGCGATTTATTAGAACTTGAGATGCATTTTGATTACTTCCGACCCGAAGTACCAGAGAATAGTACGTATTCTCGAATTGACAGCTTTTTGTATGGACATGCTTGCCATACTTTAGATCAAGTTATCTCATACTTTGGAGAGCCTGACGAAGTTTATTCAGACGTGCGCCAGTTATTAGGTAAAGGTCGAATGAACGATTACTTTGATTTAGACCTTTACTACGGCAAATTAAAGGTATCCGTAAAATCTAGTTACTTCCGTTTGACACCGCGTCCTAGCTTTATTGTTTATGGTAAAAAAGGCTCATTTATTAAAGAGACTAAAGACCGTCAGGAAGAGCATTTGAAACAATTTTACATGCCAACTGAACCTGACTTTGGCGTTGACTTACCCCAACATTACGGCACATTAACATATATGGATGATGACAATCACTATCATCAAGAAAAAGTCATCTCTGAAGTGGGCGACTATAGTCGCTTCTATGAAGATGTCTATCAAACACTTATTAACAAGCAAGATAAAGTTGTTAAAGACGACCAAACTTTACTACAAATTAAATTACTTGAAGAAGGAACAAAACACTTAAGTTAAACCATTGAATGGAGGAAGTTTTATGAATTTAGCTATCTTTGGCGCTGGAAAAATCGTTCAAGAATTCTTAGAAATGGTAAAAGACATTCCAGAAATTAATCTAACTGCTCTATTATCTTCTGAGCGGAGCATAGAAAAAAACAAAGATTTAATCGTCACTTATGATATTGATGGGGTTTATACTAATGAAGATGAGATTCTTAAGCGCACTGATGTAGATACTGTCTACGTTGCCTTACCGAACCATCTGCACTATGAATTTAGTAAAAAAGCTCTTGAAGCAGGCAAACATGTGATTTGCGAGAAGCCTTTCACCTTAACCTTAAAAGAATTAGAAGAGTTAGAAGCCATCGCTTTAGAGAAAGATTTAGTTTTAATTGAAGCAATTACCAATCAATACTTTGCTAATTTTGCCCAACTTAAAGAGGATTTAAATGATGTTGGTGATTTAAAAATCATTGAATGTAATTATTCACAGTATTCTTCACGTTATGACGCTTTCAAAGAAGGAACTATTCTGCCGGCTTTTAACCCAAAAATGGGTGGCGGATCGCTAATGGATATTAATATTTATAACATCCACCTCGTTGTTGGCTTATTAGGCAAACCAAACCGGGTTGAATATTATGCCAATATCGAACGAGAAATTGATACATCCGGAATATTAGTCATGGAATATGATCAAACAAAAGTTGTCTGTATTGGATCTAAAGACACGAGCGCACCGATTAAAAGTACGATTCAAGGAACCGATGGCTCGCTCATTATTAATGGTCCAACAAACACGTTAGAAAGTTATACTAAAATTATTGGAAAACTCACGGAAGAAGTCATTGATTTAAAAGTACACCCGCATCGTATGTATGAGGAATTTATCGCCTTCAACCTCATCATTAATGAACATGATATGGATACTGTTCGTGAGAAACTCACACATAGTAAAATCGTCATGGAAGTGGCAGAGAAAGCACTTGAAGATGCTAGTATCAAATTAGGATAACAATAACCCCCGAAAGGAATGTCACCGCATTTCTTTCGGGGGGTTCTCATTATAATAATTCTTTTCGTAAATCTGCAGCACTCTTAGGTGATAAATATTTTGGTGCAATATCAAAAACTGTCTGAGCTCCAGAAAGCCCTTCTTGATGCAATTTATAAGCGGCACGTGCATATGCCACATTGACTGCAGCTGTAAACTCAGGGTTACTGCCTAAATTTAATCCAAATTCATAGACTTGTTGCATGTCAGGGGAGGTTTCTCCTGAGCGAATCACTCGTCCACCGTGTGGTAAACCAGCATGATTTGCATGTAATTCTTCCCCCGTAATGAAAGTGACTTCGGTTTGATACCCTTCAAAGTAATCTGGCATCGTTACAATGTCATTTTTTACTTTTTCTGCATCTGCACCCTCTTCCAACACCACATAAACATCACGATTATGAGCGGATTTAGATGTATATTCGACGGTTTCTCCTGCATGGATTTGATCAATTAATTCTGTATTTGGAATTGTATATTGAACGCCATCTTTAACCCCTTCAACACGTCTAACCGCATCTCCGTGCCCTTGGCTCAAGCCTTCACCCCAGAAAGTATATGTATCTCCTTTAGGTAAGATAGCCTCTCCAATTAAACGATTTAAAGAAAACAATCCTGGATCCCAACCCGTCGCGATAATTGACACATATTTATGTGCTTTTGCCACAGTGTCTATACTTTCAAAATAATTCGGAATCTGACTATGATTGTCATAGCTATCTACAGTGTTAAAATGTTCTGCCAAAGCGGGTCCTTGTTCCGGAATATCCGAACGCGACCCCCCGCATAAAATTAAAACATCAATCTTATCTTTGAAGTTTAAGATATCATCCATGTGATATGCTTTAGTTTCTGTATCTAAAGTATCTGGATTACGACGAGAAAAAATCCCTACTAAGTTCATGTCTGGTGCATTCTTTAAGTTAGCCTCTACACCACGCCCTAAATTACCGTAACCTACAATTCCAATATTTATCATAATTAAATCCTCCTTACAGGATAGTTAAAAACTAATTATATTTTGATTCATTTTTCTTCATATGTCAATTAATTTACTATAACATAATTCCCTTTTTTAATTCGATAAAACTTTTAATAAAATGTACGCAAGCATGAATACAGCCAATCTTAGACAACTATAGTATTCTATAATTATCAACTACAATTATCTGGAGGTAAATATGAAAAACTTAGAAGAACAATTAATCGGAACCACTTGGTCACTTAAATCATTCGAATCAGTCGATCAAAATAACCATATTTATTACCCTTTAAGTGAGGATGCTAAAGGTTTTATAGTCTTTGATCATACTGGCTTATTCTCTGTTCAATTAATGGCTAAAGAAGCTTTATCTAAAGATGCCGTCGCTCACTATAGAACGGATGTTGAGAAAGCAATGGGAATGCATGGGTATCATGCATATTCAGGGCATTTTAGTTTGGATGAAGAAAAAGCTGTGATGACTACTTCTGTATAATTAAGCCTTATCCCTGCATATCGAGGATCAAAACAAAAACGTTCAGTTAATATTGAAGGTGACCTCTTATACTTATCAAATATTGAACACCCTGAACGTAAATTAGTCTGGCAAAAAAAATATAATTTAGCTTAGCGCTTACACAATCAAATATCCATTGTAATGATAGGTGTGGATGCTATACTAACACTACGGAATAAAGGAGGCTATTATGCTAGAAATCGAATTTTTTCACGATGTTATCTGTTCTTTTTGCTTTCCGATGCAAATCGCATGCGAAAAGTCATGGATAAATATCAGAATTTAGATATACAACACCGTTCATTTGCCCTAGGTTGGGAAGTAGAACACTTTGAGCAAATGTTTGGCAGTCATGAAGCAGTTAAACCCGAAGTTTTAAATCACTGGGATGCCGCAAATCAAAACGATGATGAGCACCGCTTTAATATCGAAGGTATGAGACAGACTGACTTCAACTTCCCTCATTCGCAACCTGGTCTAATTGCAGCTAAAGCTGCAGGTTTAATTGGTGGCGATTCAATGTACTGGGAAGTCTTTGATAAACTTCAAGAAGGCTTGTTTGTACGCAATTTAAATATAGCAGATCAAAATGTCATTGATGACTTAGTAAAAGAAACGTCCATCGACTTTGATTCATGGAAAAAACAAGCAACTAATGATGAAACTAAACAAGCAGTCTTAAATGACTTAGCGCTTGTTAATGCTTACGGTATTCAAGGAGCCCCTGCTTTAGTGATTGATAAAAAATACCTCATTAGTGGTGCCCAACCTCAAGAGCTGATTGAACAAGCTTTAGAGCAAGCAGCACAAGAAGCAAATATTAATATCACTAAACCTACGACACCTCAGTTTCAAGTATTAGGTGATAATACTGGCGCATCGTGTCGCGTTGAAAATGGAACTTGGATCTGCGACTAGCTTCAAAAGATAAACAAATAAAAACGTAGTGAAGAGGGGAAGCAAATCCACTTTCATTACGTTTTTTTCTTGTTAAAAATAATTATTCAACTTAGTTTGAATCGTCTTAATTTAAACGATGCGTCTCGTTAGTCGTCTCAATCGTCGTCATCCCAGTCGTCATCATCCCAGTCATCGTCGTCCCAGTCATCGTCATCCCAGTCATCGTCGTCCCAGTCATCGTCATCCCAGTCATCATCGTCCCAGTCATCGTCATCCCAGTCGTCATCGTCTCAGTCATCATCGTCCCAGTCATCGTCGTCCCAGTCATCGTCGTCCCAGTCATCATCATAACGGTCGTCGTCATCCCAATCATCGTCGTCCCAGTCATCGTCATAACGGTCGTCGTCATCCCTATCATCGTCATCGTAGCGATCATCATCACGTCCATAGTAATAATTATTATCATAAACTGTTGGGCGGCTTCCACTATAATCATTATAGAATTGACGGTAGTAATGGCGATCATCATCATCGTCGTTATCGTCATCATTTACATCGTCATTAATGTCATTTCTATCATCATCATCTTGGTCAAGAATATCCCCTGTTAAGGCATCAATCTCGACTTCGATTTCCCGATTACCATCAATGAGTGTAATCTCCCACTCTAGTTTATCGTCATCACTGATATCATCATCATCATCACTATCTAAACTCCAATTAACGATATTATTATTTTGAGTGTGATCCATGACTGATTGAGTGATTTCTTCGATGGAAGCCAGCTCATCAACATTTATAGCTAAATTATCATCGTCATCATCTCTAGATTTACTTGCAAAAAAGTTTTCCCCGTTATATCTAATTAATTGATATGCTTCTGTCTCACCACGACCAAGAACTCTTGTAATAAACTGCCCTGTTTCTTGATGCATGTGAATATCAATATCTGTTAATTCGGCATTTGGATAGTATGATTGATAAAGTGAAACTGCCTCATCAAAAGCATTTTGTAACTCACTTGTTTGTTCTTGAGAAATCGCAACAGTACCAACATCATTATTTTGCGCATTAATACTTACTACAGGCGTAATGCCACTTAGAGCAAGCATTGATGCACTGAGTAGAAGGAATTTTTTCATCTTCATTTTCTATCTCTCCCTTATTTTTTTACCGTTTGCTCGGCTTATTAAATAATACGAATGTCGATTTGTTTTTAGGTACCTTTTTTAAAAATTAATCATCATCATCGTCAAAATCATCATCCCAATCGTCATCATCCCAATCATCGTCGTCCCAATCGTCATCATCCCAGTCATCGTCATCCCAGTCATCATCACCTTCTATATAAGAATTCACTGAACTATTGACATTGTCATCAGTACTATACGAATCTTCATCATAAAACGATTCGAACCAATCATCATCTGAATTAAATTCACTATTATCTGTTGGTTTTGGTGTAACTAATCCTTTGAAGAAGCTTTGTAGTTCTTGAACTTCTGAGCGATTATAGATACTTTCTAATAATTCTCTAAAACGTTCACTACTTTGGTTAAAATTATAATACTCCGCGTTTCCTGATAAGCGGTCACGTTTTTCTTTAGCTGATAATACGCGACTCTCTTCATCTGTCCACAATGAAATATTTGCATTAGCCAATTGATAATCACCCAATAAGACTTCTTGTTGAGTTGCATTTTCGTAATCTTCCATTGACCCTTTAATGACGACAATATTATTATTCGCCATTGCATTCCTTAACTCATCTATTACTAGATCCTCAATCGCATTCGTATCATCCGCATTGGCGGCTGAGATAGCAATAAGTACATCTAAGGAATCTGATTCATCAATGAGACTTACCAGTGAAGGCGTAATTTCACTTAGTTTTTCTCCTTCAGTTATACTTTCATTCTCCATTTCACCCAGTCGATTGATGACTCTAACGACTTCATAATCATCATTCAGTTCAACTTGAACACCTTCTTGAGTTCCGATTGAAATGGCTGCATATGCAGGTTCTGATGGACCAAAAATATTTTGAGAAAGATTAAAGAATAAGAACAACACTGCTGCAACCGCTACGAGACTTATTAGTGGCCTAAAATTCACATGACGAACTTTTTCTTTCGCTTGATATCGATCAGAATCAAAGTAAAAAATTTGATCACCTACGGCTAAAGAATCTTTTCTTTTCAACCGATGAATTTCACCACTCGGGTCCATGACGATGACGTAATCTTCTTTGATTTCTATGACAATCGTTTCTTTTACATCATATTTACTCATCTTATCCCCTCTTTATCCAATCTATTAAGCTTGCTAACCCATTTTTAAATATAATAATAGTCGATGTGATAAACACTTTGTTTCCTTTTATAACCTTCACTGAGACATTATTATATGTTGCGGTTAGTTTTATAGGGAGACGCTTCTTTTCAAATAAGGGAATTGTTATCGGCTTATGTTTACTTGATTTCTCCGAGATATGAATAGCTCTTTCGCGACTATCTTTATGTTTTGGAGATTCTTCTATTAACTGCTCCAAACTAATATCAAAGTCTTCAATCGTACTTTTCCACTCTTCAATTTCAATCGCTAATACATTTTCACTTTGTCTCGATTCGTCTTGAAATTGTACGCCTGATTCTGCCATCGAATCTAAGGATGCCATCTCTTCATTCTTTTTTTCTTTCCTTAGATAATCAATCACGCGACTTCGAATAACCACTTTTACAAAATTCAATAAGGATCCTTTTGACTCGTCATATTTTTCAACGGCTTCCTTAAAAGCTAACAAAGCAATTGAAAAAGCATCATCATTTTGAACATTAACATATCTATTGGTAGTCTCACTAACTACTTTTATTATGAAGCCGTAATGTTCTTCAATTAGTTGCTCAATTTGTTTTTCGATTTGAAATGCCTCCTATCTGCTCAATATATAATACGTAACTTTTTAACAATTTAGGGACCTTTTTCTGTAGTTGGTTAAATCATAGCACAAATATTTATTGATTTAATCTAATTATCCTCCAAAAAGGTCCCTAAAATTGATATAGCTTTCGTATTATGTATCGACTGGCAAAGCAAAGTCAAAAATAAGAAAGAAGGTACGAAAATGCGAAACAAGAAATATCTATTAAGAAGAAAAGGTTTTAGTGTTAAAAAGGCTCTATTATCAATTGGTGTTGTTGCTTCCATTGGATTAGCTTTTAGTCATTCGACTGAGATCTTAGAAAGTGCTTTGGCTAATTCTGCAACTGAAAATGTAGAAAAAACTCAAACAAATAATGTATTAAGCCATCCGATAGTGCAAAAAGAACAAAATGCTGCTTTAAATGCATTGATTAATCGTTGGCAAGAAAAGTCTCCTGAAGAAATAAAAGAGGAGTTACTTCGTCAAGAAGAAGCAGGCTCAATTGCTTATGTCGTTCAATGGGGAGACACACTTCCTAATATTGCTTCCGCTGCAGGATTGACTGTTAATGAATTATTAGACTTAAATGGTCTAAGTTCGGATTATCATATCAATACTTCAGATGTCTTAATCGATCTCATAGATAACCAAGGTATTCACGTCGCTGGTGCATATGACGATGACCGGGATGATGATGACTGGGATGATGACGACTGGGACGATGATGACAGGGATGACGATGATTGGGATGACGATGACTGGGTTGATGACTACTGGGACGACGATGATTGGGATGACGATGACTGGGACGACGATGATTGGGATGACGATGACTGGGACGACGATGATTGGGATGACGATGACTGGGACGACGATGATTGGGACGATGACGACAATTATTGGTTAGAAAGATTCTATAACGATCCAAATAACATTCCAGGACACACTCCGAAAACCGAAGGTGATATCCCTACAACGATAGCTCAGGAGAGAGAAGTAGAAACAACACAATCGCCAGATCAAACAGGAAATGATCAAGTAGCTGAAACTACATTAGATGAATTACCTCCCGTTGATACAACAGTAACTGATTCCAATAATGTCAATTTAGATGCAGTTACTCAAGAATTCCATAATTTAGTTAATCAAGAACGCTTAAATAATGGTCAGAGTCAATTGAATTATGGTGATCATTTACAAACTGCAGCCGTAAATAGAACAACAGAAATTACAGAGCATTTCTCACATACAAGACCGAATGGATTATCATTCTTCACCGCACCTGGCTTTGATCAAGGTGGAACGATTGTCGGAGAGAACCTACAACAAACATACATTTCACGCAATGCAACACCTAAAGAAATTGCTCAAAAATTATTTGATAATTGGAAGAAGAGTCCAGGACACTATGAAAACATGATGGATGGTTCGTATTTAGATCATGCAATTCAACTTGATACGTACGAAAATGGAGACAACATCATTATCTATTCAACACAAGTATTCAGTAACTAAAGTAAAATAAAAGATACCGAATTTACTGCCATAAATTCGATATCTGATAGGATTTCAATTCTAGTTCACAAAAATAGAAATATTAAGAAGCACGGATAATTTACGAATTATTCATGCTTCTTTTTTCTATGTTGAATTGCAATAATTAATGCGACAATTTTTTATTTACTCAATTAATAAGAGTTCGTGTAAAAATACTTCCAAAGGTGTTTGGTAATCTAAGCATTTCCTAGGTCGATTATTCATTAACCACAAA
>NZ_JBGQQY010000045.1:0-17274 GCF_045528545.1 Ruoffia sp. FAM 26254 | reverse complement strand
TAAAGATGAGAACACAACACAAACTATCGTTGCATAGAGAGACACTTAAACATAGGAATAAAAAAAGAGCCAAGGTGACTGCGTCACCTGGCTCCTCGGTCCACCAACATCAAAAATTCATGAACCAATAAATATAAAAGATATGGCTAGTATAATTTACTTAATTAAATTGGTATTTAGTGATAAAATTAAAGTATTATCTATAAGAAGTTAAGAGGGAAAATATGAATTCAAATACATTATCAAAAAGACTCGATCGAGTCGCTCAATTCGTTGAAAAGCATGGAGACAATCCAATACGTTTAGCAGATATTGGAAGTGATCATGCTTATTTACCGTGTAATCTAGTATTAAACGATGCGATTGAATACGCCATCGCTGGAGAAGTTGTCCAAGGACCCTATCAGTCTGCTCAAAAAGAAGTGCGTCTACAAGGATTGAACGATTCCATTGATGTCCGTTTTGGAGACGGCTTTGATGTTGTTAATTTAAATGATTTAATTAACTTAGCGACGATATGCGGTATGGGGGGCATTTTGATTCGCAATATTCTTGAAGCAGGTGTGAATAAACTTGTATCAGGACATACATTAATTCTTCAACCAAATGTTGCTGAACCGCAACTCCGTTCGTGGTTAATCGAGAATCATTATCATATTATCGATGAGGATATTATCCAAGAACATAAACATAATTATGAAATAATTGTTGCTAGACATTTATCTGATGAAGAAAAGCAAGTATTAAATGACGAGGAATTATTATTTGGACCCATTAATTATCAAAAGCAGTCCAAAGAATTCTTTTCTAAATGGAAAAGTGAATTGGAAAGTACCGAGTATATTATTAATTCCATTAAACTTGCTACAAACGACAAGAATGATAAACTTGAAGAGTTGGAACAAAAATATCAACGCATTAAGGAAGTGTTAGAAAAATGAATAGGCAGTCGGTACGATTAAATGAATTAATGGATAACTTGAATAAATTATATCCAAGCGAATTGGCTGAAGAATGGGATCAAGTAGGACTTCATTTTGGATATAAAGATGCCAATGTTAGCAAAGTAATGACAACCTTAGATGTTAGACCTGAAGTCGTGAAAGAAGCTTTGGAACTTAGTGTGGATACGATTATTGTTCACCATCCGATACTTTTTAACCCAATCAAACGTTTCGATAATTCAACGGCTGATTTAAGAATGTATACTGACCTTATTAAAAATGACATCAATGTCTTTGTCTTACATACTAATTTAGATAAAGCATTGAATGGGATGAACGATTGGTTAGCTAATGCTTTAAAACTTAACGACATTAAAGAACTTGAGCCATCTGAAGACGGTTTAAGTGGCTTAGGGCGTGTGGGGAATTTGCCAGATACCTTTGTTCGTCAAGACTTAATTTCTTATATCAAAGATAAATTGAATGCGAACAATCTCACTTTAATAGAAAGAACACCAAAAGAGGCATATAATCGCGTCGCCATTGTTGGTGGGTCTTCCTTTGAATCACTATCAGCTGCTCTAGACGAGGAAGCGGATGTATTTATTACAGGTGACATTACTTTTCATAAAGGGCAAGACGCTTATGAATTTGATATACTTACCATTGATAGTGGTCATTACATTGAACACATATTCAAAGAGAAAATGGCTACAGTTATTAAAAACTTAGCTCAAGAGAATTTTTGGGATATTGAAGTCATTGAGAGCACTACAAACACAAATCCATTTATGTACGAATAGAAAGGTGATATTATGAGTATTTTTGAAAAAACAAAAGAGAGATTAATTAGATATGCCAAGATAGATACACGTTCAGATGTATTTAGTGAGACAATTCCTTCAACAGAGAAACAATTTGATTTATTAAATTTATTAGTTGAAGAATTAAAAGAGATTGGCTTAGATGAGGTAGAACTTAACCCAAATAATGCCTTTGTCACAGCAACATTACCAGCGAACACGTCAAAAGATGTCCCTTCAATTGGATTTATCGCGCACGTTGATACGGCAGATTTTAACTCTGTAAACGTGCAACCAAATGTGATTGAAAATTATAATGGACTTGCCATTACCTTAAATGCTGAAGAAGATATCGTCATGGATCCAGTTGATTTTCCAAACTTAAATAATTACATTGGAGAAACATTAATTACAACAGATGGAACGACCTTACTTGGTGCGGATGATAAAGCAGGGATTGCTGAAATTATAACAGCAGTTGAATATCTAGTGAACCATCCAGAAATTGAACACGGTAAAGTGCGTGTTGCATTTGGTCCAGATGAAGAGATTGGCCGTGGAGCAGATCACTTTGATGCCAAAGGCTTTGATGTTGATTTTGCTTATACTATGGACGGAGGTCCAGAAGGCGAATTAGAATATGAAAGTTTTAACGCGGCAGGCGCAACCGTTACAATAACTGGTAAAAACATTCACCCAGGTACTGCCAAAGGTAAGATGTTGAATGCAGTAACAGTTATGAACGAATTTATGAATGAATTCCCAGAACTTGAAGTACCAGAACACACAGAGGATCGAGAAGGTTTCTACCATATTTCTGACGTTGAAGGAACAGTGGATAAGGCTGTTCTAAGAATGATTATTCGTGATCATGATCGTAAATTATTCGAAGATCGTAAAGCATTCGTTCAATCAGCTGTGAACAAAATTAATGATAATTATCCATCTAAACCACTAGAACTTGAGATGGAAGATCAATATTACAATATGGGTGAAATTATTGAAAAAGATATGACGCCGGTTGATTTAGCCCAAAATGCTATGGAAACTTTAAATATCCAACCAAGAATTTATCCAATTCGTGGAGGAACTGATGGGTCTAAAATTAGTTTCATGGGAATACCTACACCTAATATCTTCGCAGGTGGCGAAAATATGCACGGTCGATTCGAGTATGTTTCAGTAGAAACAATGGAGAAAGCAGCTAATGTCATTATTAAAATTGTTGAATTAAACGCAAAATAATTTTAAGGGGTAATTAGATAATGAAGACATTGACCAAAGAATTCAAAGTGCAAGATGTTGTAACAGCAGCTTCTGTTGGTTCAGGTGGCTTAGAAGTTCTATCGTCACCGAGTATAATGGCTTGGATGGAAAATGTTTCTTATGAATTATGTCAAAATTACACTGACAATGACGAAACAACGGTTGGAATTGAGTTTTCTATGAAACACTTAGCGCCAACAGCCGTTGGGAAATTGGTTAGCATTACAGCTAAAATAACGGAACAAAATAAATCTATATTGACACTTTCACTTGAAGCTATGGTAGATGGGCAATTAATTGCTTCGGCTGATCATAAAAGAGCGAAAGTGAACAAAGAAAGATTTTTAGAAAAATTATAATAATTATTGAAGAAACGGAAATTATACCAGGCATTTTGGTTATATTTCCGTCTTTTCTTAGATAAAATGAGTTTAAAGCGACAGAATAGTTTATTGAAAGGAGTAAAGAATGGGATTACAAATTATAACTGGAGATCTCTCAGTAAATAAAAAACGCGTTATAATTGAAAAATTATTACATATTCTTGAAACCAATCCGAATGCAACGATTTATTATATTGTTCCTGACCATTTGAAGTTTGATATGGAGACTTTTGTCCTAAATACCATCGAAGAGGTCAAAGGGCAGGAAGAAGCAGCGATGATGTCATTACAAGTGGTTAGTTTCACGCGACTAGCATGGTTTATGATTCGACCTCAAAGTCCCAATCATCAAACAATTTCTGATGTTGGTTTAACGATGATTATTAGACAATTGCTTAGTGAATTAAAAGATGAACTCATTGTATTAAGAGGTCAAATTAACCATCAAGGTTTCATTGATAAGTTATTATCATTATTTAATGAGTTAATCGAAGGAAATATTACACCTGAAGATTTGTCACGCATAACGACTGATACACATAACGATGTTTCAGATATAAGTGAAGGTATACCTAATCTAGAACAACAAAAAATCGTCGAGATACAACTGATTTATACGAAATTTATTGAGAGAATTGACCTTTTAGATGTCTCACAATACAGCACTTTAGAGCAATTAGAAGCCTTTATTAAAAGTGAAGGACAATCAGATGACCATTACGCGATTATTGATCATTATTATTATTTTAATGCGCAACAGATGAGCCTTTTAATGCAGCTTTCAGCCTCTTTCAGTGATGTATGGCTCACATTGCCTATTACTCATTCATTAGCCAATAGCCAAGCGTTTCAGCCGATTCTGGATACAATTCGCTATACATACCATCAAGTAAAGGCGTTAGCACAGTTTAATCAAATTAAGGTGTCACCGGATTGGGACATTAATAAACCACTTCATACAATTGGAACTGATTTACTAATGACAGCGAAGCTATTTAAAGATATTCAAGAAATTGGGACGAGTATAGATGATGAGAAAACGAAGTACTTAAGCCCACCGATTGAAGTTTGGCAGGCGGATACCATTCAAACGGAGTTACGTCATGTAAGTAACCAAATTCACCATTTAGTAGCTACTGAGGGTTACCGATATCAAGACATTGTTGTTATGACACGTGAATTTGAAAGATATCAAGTGATAGCAAAACCGTATTTTGATGTGAACGATATACCTATTTTTATCGATAATGTTGCTAAGATGAATCAGCATCCTTTTGTTCTATTACTTGAGAGCTTATTGAATTTAAAACTTTATAATTGGAAATACGATGATGTGATGGGCTTCTTGAAGTCAGGTTTAATTATTCCTAAATTTCTAAAAGACACACCAATAGAGCAACAAGAGAAGATTAAAGACCAAGAAGTAAATTACTTTGAAAACATTATTTTAGCTAATGGTTATTTTGGTTACCGTTTAATTCAACCAAATTTTACCTGGCATTTTGAAGATGAATCCAAACTTGTTCAAGACGGTGATCGTACAACTCACTATACAATGAAAGAACTTGCTGAGAGATGGAGACAATGGATAATTTCTGACGTCAGCCAAGCCTTTAAAGCTTGGGAAAGTCCTATGACGGGCCAAAAGGCTGGAGCATGGCTCTATCAATTGATGCTTGATTTAGGCGTTCGTGATGAGTTTGTTAAACAACGCGATATTTCTATCGATACGGGTGAAGTAGAATCTTCTCGCCGGGATGAGCAAGTGTGGCAAGTATTCGTTGATCTATTAGATGAGTTTAATGAGATTTATCAGGACCAAACCATTTCATATGCTTTATTTGTTGAGTTATTAATCGCTGGTTTATGTGAATCAAGTTACCATATAATCCCTGCAACACTCGATCAAGTTACGTTAACGAGTGTCGAAAGTCCGCAGGTACAGCCATTTAAGATTGCTTTCTATATTGGTATGGACGACAAAACCTTACCGCTGAATCGACCAACCTATTCTTTATTAGATGAAGCATCTAGAGAGTTACTTCAAAAAGATTTACTCCCTCATCAATACTTAATGAAGCTTAACGAACAACAATATAGCCAAGAATTATTATTAGTGTACCAATTATTACTGAACGCTTCCGAACGAATTTATTTTAGCTATGCTACGAGTGTAAATAATCAAAGTATGCAATTAAGTCCATATATCATGCAAATAGTGAAACAATTGAAACTACCAAGTTACATATTTACGCACGATTTAGTTTCTGAATTGGAACATCTTCACCCAAGTACTTTTGGAAAATATAGTATGGAACAAAATTTATTACTTCAATTATCACATTACCTCACTCAAGATGAAGGTCTACTTAATAATCTGCATAAACAAGTATTTTTAGTTATGGATGACTATGATGGCGAAGAGAAAGAAACGCGTCAATCCATCGAAGCGATTGTTGAAGCAGTGGCGAAATTCAATGAATTACCAACTAATATCGCTCCAGAAATTGCGATTCAATTATTCGGTAAAGATATTAATGCTTCAGTTTCAAAAATTGAACAATATTTCCAAGATCCTTTTAGCCATTTCTTATTACATGGTTTAAAGATAAAAGAAAGAAAATTATTTGAACTTGATTATGCACGGTCTGGGGATTATTTCCATGACTTTTTAGATTCATTTACTAGACTATTAATTGATGAGAAATTAGATTTAAGACAAGTTGATATGAGCAATTTAAAGCAATTATTTAACCAAGTCAAAGGAAAATTAGAACAAGACGAACGATTTAATATTATGTTTAGTCATGCGAAGTTTAATGCGATTAAAACGCAAATGGACGAGCAACTGTTTCGTTTTATAAAATTTAGTCAAGCACAACAAAAACGAACGAAGATGACTTCAATTCAATCTGAAGCAGTATTTGGAATTTCACCATCCCCTGACCAATTAAAAGGATTCATTTACCCATTAAATAGTGGCGGACATCTAAGTATTAGCGGGAAGATTGACCGGGTTGATACAGCTAAAACTTCAAACAATACTTTTATACAAATTGTCGATTATAAATCAGGTAAAAAGGAATTTAATGTAGTTGATACGTATTATGGGCTCGATTTACAAGTATTAACTTATTTAAGCGTTGCTTTAAGCAATTACTCAGATACAAAGGCTTTCGGTGCATTTTACCAACCATTAATTCACTCCTACACAGCTTTTAAAGAGGCATCGCTGCCAGAATCTTTAGAAGCTATGGAAGAGTTACAATTATCTGAGAATACCTTTAATGGTTTTGTCAGTGTTGATGAAGAACAATTAACCTATATTGATTCAAGTATAGAAGTAACGAATAATAGTCTTATTTATCCTGTGAAGTTTAAAAAAGGTGGACTTTACAATGCCTACAGTCGAGTATTTACGGAAGAAGAGTTAGATATCCTCTTAAAATACGTCCACATGAAATTTAAACAAGCAGCGAATCAAATTCAAAATGGTGCGATTGAATTAAAACCATTCAAAGAAAATCAATACACGACATCATTACAACCGGAATACCGGGTAATAAGTGGGTTTGATTCAACTGAAAATTATCAGGCATACCGTGAAAAGACAATTAATAAAAAGAATATCATACAAGAAATGTTATTAGAATTGGACGAAAGTGGGGAAGATGAAGAAGATGATGAATAAGATAGAACCTAAACCGCTTAATTCGAATTTTAACGATGAACAATGGGAAGCAATCCAACATAAGGGAAGTAATATCCTTGTTTCAGCTTCCGCCGGTTCAGGAAAAACGACAGTATTAATTGAACGGATTTTTAATCATATATTGCAAGGATTTGCGAATGTTGATGAACTTTTAGTCGTTACCTTTACCGAAGCTGCAGCGAATGAAATGAAAGAAAGAATGGAGAGCAGATTAAAAGACGCAGTGAACGAAACACTGAATCCTGAGGAACAAAGACGATTAACACACCAATTATCTCTTTTACCTAAGGCAAATATTCAAACACTGCATTCATTCTGTCTAGAAATCATCCAAAATTTCTTTTATTTAATCGATTTTAACCCTAATTTCTCTTTAGTGACGGATCAGACGCAAGTACAGTTAATTTATCAAGATGTCTGGGATGACATGATTGTTTCAATCCATGATTCAAATTCTGAAATTGAAGATATTTCGCCTGAAATTTACCAATCACTTTTAGCGCGATACGGAAGTGTGCGTTCCGATGAAGCATTATTTGATACGATCATCGATATTTATAAATTTGCCCGCTCACAAACGAATCCAACTTTATGGTTAGAAGATGCAAATAACGCAAGTGCTAACTTTGAAGCATTTAAAGATAGTTTATTATATAAACAAACAATTAAATTTGTGCTTGAAACCAATAGCCTACAAGCCATTAAATTACTAGAAACAGCGACAAATTTACTGCATTCACTTTCTGACGAGGGCGTTTCTAAGTATGAGCCAATCATTCAAGAAGACTTACAACAAGCAAATTTTTTATTTGAATTGTCGAGAGAAGATAAACTTGAGGATTTATTCTCACAAGCGAGTTCAATTCAATTTGGCAAATGGAAAGCAAATAAGAAATCTTCCGAAGACTATGAAATAGTGGCTGAACTCAAAGAATTACGAGATGAAGCAAAAGACATTATCACTAAAAATATAGTGCCAATCTTTACTTATGAATATAAGTTAACTGAAAAAGTGGAACAAGAGCAGGGAAACATTATTTATTCCTTATCTCAATTAGCTAAACTATTTATGGACCGATTAGCTGAACATAAAACATCAATAAATATGATTGATTATAATGATTTAGAACATCTCGCCTTAGATATTTTAGCGCCATTAAACCAAGAAAATGAACAAAGACAAGTCAGTTCAGCTGCAATGTTTTATCATGATAAATTTAAAGAAATAATGATTGATGAGTACCAAGATATTAATGATATCCAAAATGACATTTTATACTTTTTATCACATGAGACACGAACTGAATTAAACGATAACTTATTTATGGTAGGGGACGTAAAGCAATCGATTTATGGTTTTAGAATGGCAGAGCCGAGTTTATTTTTAAATCGGTATTTAAACTATGCAAATTCTAGCGAAGATAAGCTCATTATCTTAGATAAAAATTACCGTTCAAGAGATGAAATACTGCAATTTACAAACTTCGTATTTGAGCGGGTGATGGATTCAGAATTTGGTGAGATGAATTATGGAAAAGCAGAATCACTTACAACTGGGAATAAATCTTTTGAACCAGCAGCGCCACATGAAGACTTTAATATTCAACTACTCTTATATGAAAAAGAAAATCAAGAGAGTGAAGAAATCGATGAGGCAGTCAGTGATGAGATTGCATTAGCAGATACTTCATTAGAAGCTGAAAGCCATATTATCGCTCAAGATATTCGAAATAAAGTAGCAGAAGGTTACTTAGTCTATGATAAGAAGTTGAAAAAACAAAGACCCGTAACATTCTCGGATTTTGTTATTCTTACGCCAACACGAAAGCCTTTCTTAATTGCACAACGAATCTTAGAAAGTTATGATGTACCGATTTATGCTCAAAAAGTTGAGAATTATTTTCAAAGACAAGAAGTTCAATTAATGTTAGCGTTATTAAAACTAATCGACAATCCTTTACAAGATATCCCATTAGTTGCGATATTACGATCATATTTTGTTCAATTAGATGATGAAGCCCTAAGTAAGATTAGGATTCATTCTCCCAATGGCTTGTTCTATGAAGCAGTCATTGCTTACTTAAATGACCCAGAAATCCAAGAGAGTAATAAAGATATCCATCAGAAATTGAGTAACTTCTTCAAGCAATTGACACATTGGAACGCCTTGTCAAAACGCATTTCCTTAGTGGATTTAATTTGGACGATTTACCAAGAAACATCTTTCCTAGATTATGTAGCAGGTTTAAATAACGGAGTCCAACGCGAGGCGAACTTACATGCCTTGTATGAGAAAGCATTGGAATTTGAGCAAAGCCAATACAAAGGCGTCTTTGGCTTTATTCGCTACATTGAGAAAGTAATGCAACAACAAAATGACTTAGCAGAGCCAGTTTTACTCGATGGGGAACAAAATTTTGTGAGACTGATGACTGTACATGCTAGTAAAGGTTTAGAGTTTCCAATTGTATATCTAATGGATACAGCTAAAAAATTCAATTTACAAGACGTAAGGTCGAAATCATACATCGCTTCAAAACACTTTGGGATTAGTTCTGATTACTATGACTTTGAAAACCGTATTAAATTTGACTCCTTTACAAAACAAGCATTTAAGATTGAAAAGGAAAATATGTTAAAAGCGGAAGAAATGCGTAAATTATACGTAGCCTTAACGAGATGTGAGCAAAAGCTCATGATTGTTGGAACGATTAAAAATGAAGAAGAGTGGCATACTAAACAAGAAGCGACGCAAGATAAAAGTAATCATGAGACATTAATGGTTCCTTTACAGGAGCGCCAAAGTGCTTCAAGTTGGTTAGATTGGATTAGACAAGCCATCGCTAAAGGTCAAACTGATTCCGGTTTAGCTGAATTTAATCTATCGCAAATCAATATTGAGTTTATCGATTTACAAAGCATTGCAGATTTACAAATTCAATATCAAATACCAGTAAATTACTCAAAGAAACCCAATTTAGCTAAGCAAATTGGACGTCTTGATGTCAATGATTTAAGTGATCAAAGCGTCTATAATCATATGAATCAGTTATTTAATTATAACTACACATATGAATTAGCGACGAATACCTCAAGTTATCAATCTGTATCTGAATTGAAACGCTTATACGAAGAACCGCGTATCGATAAAATTGCTTATTTCGAAGACCGTAGTGGTAACTCGAACGAAAGCCAAAATGTTGAAGAACACGAAAGCTCTTCGTCTATTCAAGGAATTCGCTATACTGAAGATACGTTTGAACCACCTAAATTCATAGATAACTTAGAAACCAAACCAAATTATGCTGAAATAGGGAGCGCAACACACTTCTTATTACAACAGTTAGACTTTTCGATTTTGGGAGAGAAAAATCAAACGCAATTAAAAGAAATATTAATTAAAACTAGCCAATCTCTCGTTGAAACGAAACACATTAGTAAACAATTGGCCGAATTAATCAACTATGATAGTGTCATCACTTTTATTCAAAGTGAATTAGGACAGTTAACGATTGAACATGCAGATCGAGTTAAAAAGGAACAAGCATTTTCTTATTTAACTCCAGCATTAAAATTATTTGAAAATAATATTGCAGCAGAGAACATGAAAGAATTGTCTGAAGATCAGTTGCTAATTCATGGGGTTATCGATAACTTTATTGAATTTGATGAAGATATCGTCATCTATGACTACAAAACGGATCGCTATAAACCTTATGCCAATATGACAAAAGAAAAACAAATTGAACAAATTGTAAATAAATATCGTTTCCAAATTAGTTTGTATTCAAAAGCACTGACAATTGCTTACAACAAACCAATTAGGCAAGCATATATAGTACTATTGGATTTTGGGGTATCCATTCCAATCGATACAATGTATCAACTTTAAGAATATAAAAAGAGCTCGACTAGCAAAACTAGTCGAGCTCTTTTATCTTTATTCAGTTACTTGTGCCGTCTCTACATCAGGAGCATAATCAACACCCGTTGTATATTCACCAGCTGCATTCCAAAGTAAATACTCATGAATGCCGTTTTCAGCTAAGGCATTAATTTGTCCTTGAACTTCAGTTGGACCGTACTCCATGAACATCGTAAAGTCCTGTAACCAAGGTCTTGAGACAATATTATTTTGAACTGGACCTAACACATATAATTCTTCTTGAATGTAAGTATTAGTAAATTCATAAGGGTAATAGTCTGGTACATCAAATCCAAAGAATCCAGAAGTCCAGTGAGAAGGGTAAATCATAGAAGATACCACATCTACTCGTTCAGCCATTTGAGTAAAGTTTTGACCAATACCACGAACGTCTGGAGCATCTCCAGCAACCGCTGTGTATCCGAAGATATCAGCACTAATTTCAACACCATAAGGCGTAAGTCGGTTATCGGCATAAGTTAAAAAGTCATTAATTGCGGCGACACGCTCGTAGCCTTGTTCATCGGGATTATCTGATTCGAATACCGAATATTCTCCCACTTCATATTCTAATTGAGTATGGAAAGTTTCAAAACCTTCAGGGAACCGAATATAGTCAAATTGAATATCTTTGAAGCCCATTTTAGCAGCTTCTTCAGCAATCGTAAGGACATAATCCCAAGCATCTTGACTGAACGGGTTAATGAACTTAGAACCATTCCCATCTGACCAAATTTCACCTGTGGCAGAATCTTTAAATGATAAGTCTGGACGCGCCTCGGCTAATAGATTATCTTTAAAAGTTGTGATACGAGCAATTGGATAAATTTCATTCTCTTCTAGGACACGTAAGACTTCAGCGTAGTCTACAGATCCTATTACGTTTTGTTGAACATACTCATTGTCAGTTTCAATAGGTGGAATGACGTTACCCCAATCATCTTTGAAGTCAATCACTACAGCATTTAATTCTGTTTCATTGATGTAATCGATAATGTAGTTAAAGTATTCTTCATTGGCAACATTCTCAGCCGTTAAGTAAACTCCCTTAACTCCGTCTTCAGGATAAGGAATAGAAATTCCACTATCATAGAAAAGGGCAGAAGGTAATTGTTCGGGTTGAGATAACAATGGCTCATCAGGTATAACTAAACCTTCATAGCGGTTCGTATCATTTGTAGCCACTCGGTTATTGAATTCAGTGATTGTCTCACTGTCATACTTTGGAGTTACTTCTGGCAGTGTAAAATACTGCGGTTCTTCTTGTTCAGCATTATTTGACTGCTGACAACTGGCCAAGACGAATACTGAAAGCAATAGCAAGGCAAATACTTTAGTATAAGAGTTGACTTTTTTGTTTTTTAAGTTGGACATATTAAAAACTCCTCTTGTCTTTATTACAAATTTCTAATTCGATTCTTGTAAATTAGCTAAATATACTTTAAAATTAATTAATTGCGCATTGATAGGTTCAAAGTACCCTAAGATACGCTCTAAATTAATTTGATTGGTTGTATGTAACTTTGACACACTATCAAATACAGCAAAGAAAGATGAGTAATCTGTTTCTGGATTTGCAATCGATTTGTATACGATTGATTCCGTTTCAATGGTATCTCGATAATCAGATATGTAAGTAACGATTTCTTGAGACAATTCCTGTAACTGAGTAATTTGATTTGTCACTTGTTCAGTTGGAAGCGGACTATTATCAGCTTGATTAGAAAATTCCTCAATCATTGTATCCAATTCACCACGAACTTCTTCTAATTTAGTCAAGTGTTCTTTACGGCGTCGAATATTTTGTTGGATGGGTGAATCATCACTAGCAAAATAAGTAAGATCATCTCCAGCGTTAGCAATGGTACTTTCAAATTCTGCTTGTAGGTTTCCTTCAGCAAGTTGTATTTCTGTTAACTCATTAACAATACTTGTAACGTTCTCCTGAACGAGACTGACTGTTTTATCAGCTCTTTCTACTGAGTTATCACAACCAGCAATAAATAGTGTTGTTATTAAGAGTATTACAATTTTATTCAAATGTTTCATAGACACTCCTTAAAAATGATTTAAATTGTTTAAAAAATAATAAATTTAATTTTTACTTAGATTAGTATATAATAACACTATTAGCAATTCAAATATTATTAAATATTTAGAACCTAAAGGCAAGGAGTATCTATGTTTTTATCTTTTTTCGTTGCAATATTATTAATTGTTTTTGACCAAATTGTCAAGTTTTTGACGGTAACAAACTTACAAGTAGGGGAATCAGCTGAAGGAATTGCCAATGTTCTCGATTTTTTCTATTTACGTAATGATGGTGCTGGCTGGGGCTTGTTCTCGGGTCGAGTGAATTTCTTTTTAATTATTACCGTGTTGGCTGCTGCTTATATTATTTATTTGATCTTCAAGAATCGTGACCATCATTTTATAACTCGTTTAAGTTACGGTTTAATTCTTGGTGGAGCTGTTGGTAATTTTATCGATCGAATTCGTTTAGGTTACGTAATCGATATGGTTAGACTCAAGTTTATAGATTTTCCGATTTTCAATGTAGCGGATGCTGCACTGACAATCGGAGTCGTATTGCTTATTATCGTAATATTATTTTTTGAAAATACAGAGGATGTTTTATAATGACAAAAATTAAAGAAACAAAAAAATTTGAATTAGAAGGCGAAGTAGGTCGTTTAGATAAAGTATTAGTAGACTTATTATCTGAAGAAACTTACAGCCGTTCTACCATTCAAAAATTATTAAAAAATCAGCACATTACTGTTGATGGCGTGCATCAAAAAGCAAATTACAAATTAAATGGGAGTGAAGTAATTAACGTTGAAATTCCTGAAGAAGAACAAATGGCTATCTTACCAGAAGATATTCCATTAGATATTATTTATGAAGATGAAGATGTTTTAGTTATTAATAAACCCATTGATATGGTTGTTCATCCATCAAAAGGGCATCAAAGTGGAACTTTAGTGAATGCTCTAGTGCATTACTTAGATGATAATTTATCTAATAATGAAGATACTATCCGTCCAGGGATAGTTCATAGAATTGATAAAGATACATCAGGTTTAATCGTTATAGCCAAAAACAATCTTGCCCATCAAAAACTTAGTGAACAATTAGAAGATCACTCGATGGGACGGACATATGTTGCTTTGGTCAATGAAGTGATTGAAACACCTACAGGTATCATAGAAGCGCCGATTAATCGTGACCCAAGTAATCGAATTAAATTTACGACGAATCATGCAGGTAGATACGCACTGACTCATTTTGAAGTATTAGAAACTTTTGCGCATAATACACTCGTTAAAGTTGAGTTAAAAACGGGACGGACGCATCAAATTCGTGTGCATTTAGAATTCATCGGCCACCCAATTGTAGGTGATCCTTTATATCGCCAAGGCGTGGGCCAAATGAAAGGGCAACTTGCTCGTCTTGATGATGGTCAGTTTTTACATGCTCAATCGCTTCATTTTATACATCCAACAACTGGGGAAGAAATGAATTTCGAAACAGACTTACCAGAACGCTTTGAAGAAGTTTTAAGAACTTTACGTTAAATTAGGCATCGTATTTATATTTTGTCTCAAAATATGATAAAATTAGTTATATTGCCATAACAAGGGGGTATTAATGTGTCAATCAATGATAAAATTCTCGATAAAATACGTAATTTGTTATCACTTGCTGAAGACGGTGGTAATGACGAGGAGAGTCAAACAGCCTTATTAATGGCCCAAAAATTAATGCTTAAATATAAAATTTCTCAAGATGAGTTAAATGAAGGTGGAAAGCAAGAGATTATTATCAAATCCCTTTCTGTATATAAGCGATTATATTGGTGGGAGAAAGTGTTAGTTAAGATCATTTCTGAAAACTTCAGAGTGATGTTTTATGTGCAGAGTAACCGACTGCCTCATCAAAAGAGCGTGCAAAGAAAGCTTGTTCTAATGGGTTATCCAGAAGATGTTGAATTGGCTTACGAAGTATTTTACTTAGCTGCAGAATCAATGAAACATTATGCAGGAATTCATATTAAAGATAATAATGAAGATTCTACACTTGCTCAAGCTCAAATTCGAAAAGCCTACTATCAAGGGTTTATGGATGGTTTAGACCATAAATTTGCCAAGCAAAGAGAAGAGATGGCAGATGATAATGAGAAGTTTGCTTTAATTATCAAAACTCCTCAAGATGTTGTAGATAAGTTTAATCAAGAAATTAATGGTTCTTTAGCCTTTAAACAACCTGATTTAAGTCGAAATAGCCATGCCTATCATGATGGTTATGACAGAGGACAAAATGTGTCATTAACGAACAAATACTTAGACCAATAATTTAATATCACTACTTTCAAGAGAATGTATAGATGAGTTATTTAAAGCACTGCAATTTTTGTAGTGTTTTTTTGTATTTCCATAAAATTTTATACCTATAAATATATATGTAGTAATAATAAAGGGTAACGTTTTCAAATGGCGATGAATATTGTTATAATCACATTAACAATAATATATTATGAGGTGAAAAAATGACATACTCAAGTATTGAAGAACAAACTCAAATTTATGATAATTTAACCGAATTATACCAACAAATAAAAGCTGAATCTGAAACTGAATTTAAAGCCATTGATAAAAATATCGAACGTAATGACTTTCGTGAAAGTGCTAGAAATTTGTTTGCATATCTTGCTTTAAGAAGACGAGATATCCGATCTTTACAAGCTGATTTATCTTCGTGGGGTCTTTCAAGTTTAGGTAGATTAGAGTCTAGAACGTTATTTACTTTAGAGTCTGTTATTAGACGTTTAGGAAATACAATTGGCAAAGATATGGAGATTGAAGAACCTGAATCAAAACAATCAACAGCTGGAAGAAACAGACTTGCTCAGAATACACAATTGTTTTTTGGAGATGCGCCAAGAGAAAGAAATACACGCATTATGGTGACAATGCCTACAGAAGCATCTGAAGACAAGGTGCTTTTGAAAGAATTAATTGAGAGTGGGATGAATGTTGCTAGAATTAATGCAGCGCATGACAATGAAGATACTTGGAGTGCCATGATAGACAATATTCATGAAGTAGCCGAAGAATTAGATAAAAAAGTAAAAATATTAATCGACATTGCCGGTCCTAAAATTAGAACAGATTGGGTCTTTACAAAATTTAAGAAACCCAAAGTAAAAGCAGGTGATTTAGTTCGTATGACTAAAGATTATGTAAATTTACCAGCTCTTGATGACGATATTAAAGTGACTATCGGTTGCAGTATACCTCAAATTTTTGAGCAATTATCAATTGATGATCTGATTTTGATTGATGATGGGTCCATTGAGCTTGAAGTGAAAAAGATTGGGGAGTCAGAAGCTTTACTACTAGTAAAGAGAGTCAGAGGTGGCTCTGTTAGAATAAAGGCTGAGAAAGGCCTTAATTTCCCTAAAACAGAGTTTGATATCGATGTCCTAACTGATGAAGACCGAAAAGCGATTCACTTTGCCGTTGAACATGCGGATATGATTGGTTGTTCATTCATTCGAACTACGGATGATATTGAAGAAATTCAAGCAGAAATTGAAAAAACGAATCGACCATTGAATGATATCCCATTAACGTTAAAAATTGAAACAGTTCAAGCAATGAATAACTTACCCGAAGTTATTCTAAAAGCTGGAAGTCGAAACCCAGTATCTGTCATGATTGCTCGCGGAGATTTAGCGGTAGAAAGTGGTTATGTGAGACTTGCTGAATTACAACAAGAAATCTTATGGATTTGTGAGGCAAGTGATACTCCTGTGATATGGGGGACAGAGGTAATAGCTTCAATGTTGGATGAAGGAATTCCTTCTAGAGCAGAGGTGACCGATGCCGCTGAAGGGAGCCGTTCTGAGTGTGTCATGCTTAATAAAGGCTCTTATATGTCAGATACAGTTCAGATGCTTAACGATATCTTAATTAAAATGGAAGAACACCAATATAAGAAAACACCTACATTAAGATCATTAAATGTCGCAAAGATTAAATTACCATAATAGATATACTAAATATTAACGGAAATTTATAATATATTTAGTATTAAATTAGACACTTTTAGTTATAACGCCGATTGTAAAATTAAGCTAGACAACTAAAACAGCCATTTGTGGTACACTCAACTTGTAATTCCGACCAAAGAATACAAAGGAGTGACCACAAATGACCTACACCCATCTTACCACGGA
>NZ_JBGQQY010000044.1:0-17738 GCF_045528545.1 Ruoffia sp. FAM 26254 | reverse complement strand
TTTTTGGATAAAATGGTTCATGCGTAGATATTCTCCTTATGTTATTTGGTGGTACTTTTAATATAACGAATATCTGCGTCTTTTAGAAGACACAAAGATAGGGTTGATGACATTTTAATTTTTGTCAGCAACCCTATTTATTGTAGAACCTAAACATTAGCTTTACGGTCGTTTTTTCTTCTAAAGTTAGAGATATAACATTTCAATTCAACTCAGGGCATATTAATAACTACTAATAAAAATTGAGAAAATATTCTAATTATATTAGAATTAATCACTTAATTAGTAGCAATATGCGATAATATTGTGTAGAATTGATAAGGAAGATATTAGAATATGTTAAGGAGGATAATGAATGAGTGAAGAAAATAAACAACGTGTACTAATTATTGAAGACGAAAAGAACTTAGCTCGATTCGTTGACTTAGAATTAAAACACGAAGGCTATGAAACTGAGATTAGATATGATGGTCGTAGTGGACTAGATGCTGCATTAAATGAGGATTGGGATGTCATCCTATTAGATTTAATGTTACCAGAATTAAACGGTCTAGAAGTTTGCCGTCGTATTCGTCCGGTTAAAGATACACCAATCATTATTATGACAGCAAGAGATTCGGTTATTGACCGTGTTTCTGGTTTAGACCAAGGGGCAGATGATTATATTGTTAAGCCTTTTGCAATTGAAGAATTATTAGCACGTCTGCGTGCATTATTCCGTCGTTTAGATCATGAAGATGAGCAACGTGCACAACAACAACCAACGGTTAAATATCGTGATTTAACGGTAGAGAAGGCCAACCGTATTGTTAAACGTGGTGAAGAAGTCATTGATTTAACTAAACGTGAATATGAATTACTATTATACTTAATGGAAAACATTAACATGGTAATGTCTCGTGACGTACTTTTAGATAAAGTATGGGGTTATAAATCCGAAGTTGAGACAAATGTTGTTGACGTATATATTCGTTATTTACGTAATAAAATTGACGTTCCTGGGCAAGATAGTTATATTCAAACTGTTCGTGGAACGGGATATGTCATGAGAAACTAAGATGGAAACATTTAAAGAAAAAATAAAACAGCCCCTTTCCCTTAAGTGGAAATGGGGAATTTTATTATTTACATTTTTTGCGCCAGTTATCATCATTAGTTTAACTTGGTATCATCAAGATGTGAATGATAATTTAAGTAAGCAGGTTTATGATACGTATCAGAATAAATACGAAAACATTGATGAATATTTTCAGCAATTTGCTTTTCCATTTTTAGTGTACAACCAATCTGAAACAACAGCACGTCCATTATCGGACGAACAATATCAAGTACAAAGTAATGCAGTAAGCAACTTAGAGTATTTTGAAGATGAATATACGACAATTCGATTGTTTAGTGAATCAAATCAGTTGATTTATGAAACAATGACATTGAACTTACCATCGATTAATCATTCAGATCAGTTGCAAGAAGTGCAACATAACGACGAAACATTTTTAATGGGTTATAACACCGTGGTTTCTGATTCAACAGGTAAAAAAATTGGTTCGTTCCAGTTGATTGTGAAACCAGACTATTATACAAATATTATTCAACATCAAAATCAATTGTTTTGGCGCGTGTTATTATTAATTATCGTTATTATTGGCGTATTATCGTTTATTTTAAGTCATCGTTTCCTAAGACCTCTAACTTATCTTAATAACTCATTGGATTTGGTAGAAGAAGAAAACTTATCTGACATTCGGGTTAGAAAACCAGTCTCAGAGGATGAGTGGAGCGATTTAAGTTTACACGTGAATAAGTTACTAGATAAAATTGACAAATATGTGACTAATCAAAAACAATTCGTCGAAGATGTGTCACATGAATTAAGAACACCTGTTGCGATTGTTGAAGGTCACTTGAAATTATTAAATCGTTGGGGTAAAGATGATCCCGAAGTTCTTGAAGAATCCATCGCCTCTTCATTACAAGAAATAACGAGAATGAAAGACTTAGTACAAGAAATGTTAGATCTTTCTCGAGCGGAGAATGTGGATATCGACTATAAAGATGAGATAACAGAAGTCTATTCGACAACCGAGCAAGTATTCAATAACTTTAAAATTATCCACGAAGATTTTGATTTCTATCTTGATTCCGATGATGATGGTGAAAGCTTATATATTCAAGCATTTCGAAATCATATTGAACAAGTTCTCATTATTTTACTGGATAATGCTGTTAAATATAGCCGCGACCGTAAAGAAATCCACGTATCTATCAGTAAGAGCTTTACTAAAGTTGAGATTGCGATACAAGATTTTGGTGAGGGTATGACTGATGAAGATAAAGAAAAAGTATTTGGTCGATTTTATCGAATTGATAAAGCAAGATCACGTGATAAAGGTGGGAATGGTTTAGGCCTAAGTATTGCGAAACAATTAGTTGAAGGGTATAAAGGGGCGATTCGAGTGGAGAGTGTAATTAATCACGGTTCGATTTTTTATATTGAATTTCCAATCTTGAATGACACTCGACAAATATATAAGAGTAAGCAAATCGCCGAACGTAAAAAACTATAATGTTTATTCCATAATAAAAAAACGGATATGCGTCTGTTGTAACTACCTAAATTAAGGAAGTGCAACAGATTAGCGTATCCGTTTTTTATGTATAAATTTATGTTTTAAAATTGATTAACGTCTTTGTTTACCTTCGTTACGGCGTTTCTTATTGGAAGTATTGACATTGTTCTTCGTCGGCACTAAGCGTTTTGAATCACCTTTGTTCGTATTTTTAGCTTTAGTTGCTTTTTTACGAGGTGTACGTTTAACATGTGCGTATTTCTCAGCTTCAGCTTCCATATCTTTTTCAATTCTTGGTCTTACCACTTTATTCATATAAAGTTGTTGGAAGATTGCGAACACACCACCGGTTAAGAAGTAAATTCCTAATCCAGCTGCAGAAGCATAAGTAATCCAACCAATCATTAGCGGATTCATTAACATCATTGTACGCGATGTTTGTTGCGCTTGAGGGTTATCAGATTGAGGCGTATTTTTCTGCATCATCCAGCCTTGTAGTGCATAAAGTAGAACAACACCAACTACAAGTGGAATACTTTGCTCACCTAAGTTAATACCTAAGAAGTTACTTCTTAAGATTTCTGGAGACGAACGAATCGCAGTATATACAGCAGAAATAATAGGCATTTGGATTAGTAGTGGTAGACATCCTGCTAAACCACCAAACATATTAATGTCGTATTTCTTATACACTTGCATAAGTTCTTGTTGTAACGCTGCTTTTTCATTTTGATCGCTTGTTTCTTCCATTTCAGCATTGATTTCATCAATCTCAGGCTGAGCGATCTTCATTTTTGATTGACTAATCATTGAATTTTTAGTCATATTTACTGATGATGGCATCATAAGTAATCGTGTGATGATTGTAATAATTATGATTGCTACCCCGTAGCTACCGCCGAAAATCCCAGCAATCCAGTCCATTAGAGTGGATGCAGGTCGACCAATATACTCGTAAACCCATCCAGAAGGGTTACCAGCACTATCGTAAGAGACACAGCCGGACATAACTAGTATAACAACAGCTAGTAGTCCAATAATTTTTATCCATTTTTGCTTCTTTTTCATCTAAGTTATCACTCCATTAAAATTCATACTCTTATATAATATAGAAAAGAGATGAAGAATTCAATCAGATTCTCACTATATTTAATTAACAAAAGTTAATATACTACAGAAAAATCATCATAAACTTTATCGAGTTGCAAATCGTGGATCTCGACATCTTTAATTTTCATAAATTGATGTTGAGGTTGTTTGATTCGCTCAACCATCTTATTCAAAGTATCATCATCTGTTTGAGCGATAATTTTGACATCACCGTCAGACAAATTTCTTACTGTTCCTTTAATATTAAGATCTTTTGCAATTTGACTTACATAATTTCTAAAGCCAACACCTTGTACGCGTCCTGATACGATTAATTCAGTTGTTTTCATGTAATCGCTCCCTTTCTTTTGTTTACATTGTAACACAGAATTTCTAATAAAGAATTCGATATATCCACCATTCAATGCTATAATTAGTGTTGCGTAAAGTTTAGCGAATAGAAGAACAAGGAGGATGGTCCATGACGAAAAAGAAGAAGGCTCAAGCTAATAAGTCAGAGCAAATAAGTGATCATTCAAAACATTATATATATTTAATTATAGGCTTGATTGTCGCTTTTATATCGATAATAGCCTTATTTAATTGGGGATTTTTTGGTTCACTTGTCTTAAATACATTTCGACTGTTTGTCGGTGAAGCTTATGATTTATTATTAGTTGGAATTGCTTTTATTGGATTAGCAATGTTTGTGAAGCGTTCCATTGTTAATATCCCCGCATTAAAATTAATGGGTTCATTGTTTATATTAATAGCGATGACGACATTACTTCATTTTAATCAATTTTATCCTTTAGAACCTTTACCTGATTCCATTTTTGCGATTACTTTTGATATTTTCAAAAATGAATTTGTAACTGGTCAAAACCAAGTCAGTCTTGGTGGTGGGATGCTCGGTGCAGTTTTTTATGCGAGTTTTGGTTATTTATTTGGACAATGGGGAACATATTTATTAGTAGGTATTGTGTTCTTTATTGGGCTTTTTATGACTACAGGTGTGACTTTTGAAGCATTTATTAATGCAATTAAACACTTTTTCATTTTAATATATGGAGGATTTAAACGAGTTGGAAACACAATTAGTGAAGTTCGTTCTACATATAAAGAATCTTTCGTAGAAGAAGAGGAAATTACTGAAGACATCGAACCTGTGGTTGAAGAAGCTATTTATGAACAAAATGATTCATTTAATGAATATGAGGATTACTCAAGAGAAGAAGTGTCTTATGTAAGTAAGCAAAGACCTCAGAGAAGAGCTTTATTTGATAAAATAAAGAACAAATTTAATGTCAACGATGCTGAGGAAACGACCGAACAGTGGCAACCCCGTTATCAGCCTTCCATTAAAGTAGATAAAGAACCTAGTTGGGAAGTATATGATGATACGGATGCACTAGCGTCAACAGCAGCTAGTGAACGTGCAAGACTAGAACGAGATAAAGATTTAGTCTTAGATTTAGATTATTTTGACCAAATTTCTAATCATACAAAAGAAGATGAGTCAGAATCAGTTGTTGATATGCCACAGCAACCTAATTATGATTACAATAATCCATCTGATTGGGATGCGCCAACGACTTATGAAGAAGAATCTTATAACAACGTAGAAATTGATGCAGATGATGATACATTGGCTCATGAGATTGCTGATACCTTACCTGAAGAACCGACAAACCAAGAAACGGTTCAACACTCTAATGCCGCTCATTGGCAACAACAATCTGATAATATCCAAAACACAACTGATAATGATTTAGATTCTGTTCTTGAACAAAGCAGTAAAGCCAATCCAACTCAGAAAAAAGAATCGAAAAAAAGTAAGCATAAAGGGTATAAATTACCATCAAAAAACTTATTAACGAAAATTCCGCCGGTGGATCAATCTGAAGAATACAAACGGATTAATGAAAACATCGATAAACTTGAAAGAACATTTAAAAGTTTTGGTGTAGATGCTAAAGTTGTTAAAGCAAATTTAGGACCATCGGTTACGAAATATGAAATTGAACCAGCTATTGGTGTGAAAGTAAGTAAAATTGTTTCATTATCTGATGATATTGCATTATCACTCGCAGCCAGAGATATTCGTATGGAAGCTCCCATTCCAGGCAAATCATTAATTGGGATAGAAGTACCAAATACTCAAGTGAGCCCAGTTTCTTTTTGGGAAATTGTAGATGCGGCCTTAAAATCACCAAATCTTTTAGAAGTGCCTTTAGGACGAGATATATCAGGATCAGTGTGTACAGCCGATTTAACTAAAATGCCTCACTTACTAATTGCTGGTGCAACGGGGAGTGGTAAATCAGTGGGAATGAATGTTATTATTGCTTCTTTATTAATGAAGGCAAAACCTAATGAAGTGAAATTCTTAATGATTGACCCTAAAAAAGTTGAGTTGACTATGTATAATGAATTACCTCATCTTTTATCTCCGGTAGTTACTAACCCGAGAAAAGCGGCTCATGCATTAAACAATGTAGTCCAAGAGATGGAACATCGTTATGAATTATTTGCAGCATCTGGTGTAAGAAACGTAGATAGCTATAATGACTATATTGAAGAGCAAAACAAAAATGAAGGAACTGGCTATGAAAGACTGCCAAAAATTGTGGTCTTTATTGACGAGTTAGCAGACTTAATGCTAGTAGCTAGTAATGAAGTAGAGAATGCGATTATTCGCTTAGCTCAAATGGCACGTGCTGCTGGTATACATATGATTATCGCAACTCAAAGACCATCTGTAGATGTTATCACTGGGATTATAAAAGCAAATGTGCCATCAAGATTAGCCTTTGCGGTTTCAAGTGGGACTGATTCGAGAACAATCTTAGATTCAAACGGTGCTGAGAAGTTACTTGGTAGAGGAGATATGCTATTCCAACCAATGGGTATGAATAAACCATTACGTGTTCAAGGTGGATATATTTCTGATGCTGAAGTAGAGCGTATTACAGACTTTATCAAAGATCAAAGTGAGCCTGATTATGATGAAGCGATTGTTGTGACAGATGAAAGTCTTGAAAAAGCTAATGCATCTGATGACGAATACTTTGAAGATGCGGTTGCACTTATTAAAGAACAAGAAACAATCAGTATCTCTCAATTACAAAGAAGATTTAGAATTGGTTATAATCGAGCAGCAAGATTAATCGATGATATGGAAGCTTTAGGTTTAGTAAGTGAACCAGATGGAAGTAAACCAAGACAAGTCTTAATAGATTAAAATTAAATACCTAGTAGATTAATGTTTACTACTAGGTATTTTTTTATTTTGAGCAAACTTTTTATGAAAATGTTGTTAAACCAATGATTGAAAGAGCATAGAAAAAATCGAAAAAGCTCAAAAAACCCAACCGCTTACATTGTGTTTTTGTTAAGCTTACGGTATAATTTTAAATGAACAAAAAAGGAGGAAGATTGAATGAAAAAATTACTTAAATTATCTGCCGTAGCATTAATGGCTGCAGGAGTTGCATTACCAACGATGGCGGCAGCGCAAGAAGAGTTTTCTGCTATTATGATTACGGATATTGGTGGGGTGGATGACAAATCATTTAACCAATCAGCATGGGAAGGATTAACTGCATGGGGTGAAGAGCACGGTAAAGAACGTGGAGTGAGTGGATATGACTACTTACAATCAAACAGTGACTCAGACTTTGTTACAAACATTAACACGGCTTTATCATCAAACTTTGATATAATTTTCGGTATTGGATTTAAATTAGAGCCAGCGATTAATGATATGGCTCAACAATATCCTGACCGTCACTTCGCCATTGTAGATGCTGTGGTTGACCAACCAAATGTGGCTTCATTAAACTTTAAAGACCATGAAGCAGCATTCTTAGCTGGTGTCGCAGCTGCATTAACAACTGAAACAGATCACCTAGGTTTTGTTGGTGGAGTTGAAGGGGTTGTTATTGACCGCTTTGAAGCGGGATTCGTTGCAGGAGCACAAGCAATTAACCCAGATATCGAAATTTCTGTTGAATACGCAGGTAGCTTCGGTGATGCTTCACGAGGTAAACAAATTGCAGCAGCAATGTACGCGAACGATGCAGATATTATCTTCCATGCATCTGGAGATACAGGGAATGGAGTATTCTCAGAGGCAAAAGACTTAGTAACAAACGACCCTTCACGTAATTTATGGGTAATCGGGGTTGACCGTGACCAAGCAGAAGAAGGTATCGTAACTGTTGATGGAGAAGAACGCCACTTAACATTAACTTCTACATTAAAACAAGTTGGAGACGCAGTGAAACAATTCGCTGAGCAAACTGAAGCCGATGGCTTTACCGCTGGTAACACTGTCTATGGTTTAGCAGACGGTGGAGTTGAATTAACTGAAGGTCAATTAACTGACGAAGTTAAAGAAACAATTGAAGAATACCGTCAACAAATTGTTAATGGGGAAATTGAAGTTCCAGAAACGCCAGAATAAAACACGAACAATAACGGCATAATTAAAGAGATAATACGTCAAACTATTGAGAGCTCGTTTTTTATAACCTATAATACCTTTAGACATTAACTAAGGGAGGAAATACATTGAACAAATTACTTAAATTATCAACAATTACTTTACTCGCCGGAGGATTAGCTTCTCCAATTTTTGCTAACGCACAAGAAGATTTTAGTGCAATCATGATTACTGACCAAGGTGGGGTAGATGATAAATCATTTAACCAATCTGCATGGGAAGGATTACAACTATGGGGAGAAGAGAACGGCCTAGAGAGAGGTACTTCTGGTTTTGATTATTTAGAATCAGCAACTGACTCAGACTACATTACTAACTTAAACACGGCGGTTCAAAGTGGTTTTGATTTAATTTACGGAGTAGGGTTCAAATTAGAAGCAGCGATTAATGATGTTGCTCAACAATATCCAGATCAACAGTTCGCGATTATTGACTCTGTAGTGGATCAACCAAATGTTGCTTCTATTAATTTCCAAGACAATGAAGCAGCTTTTCTAGCTGGTGTTGCTGCAGCTTCAACAACTGAAACAAATAAAATTGGATTTATTGGTGGAGTTGAAGGGATTGTCCTTGACCGTTTCGAGGCTGGCTTTGTCGCTGGTGCTGAAGCAGTTAATCCTGACATCGAAGTTACAGTTGAATATGTTGGAAGTTTTGCTGATGCACCGCGTGGTCGTCAATTAGCAGCAGCAATGTATGCAGCTGATACTGATATTATTTTCCAAGCTGCTGGAGATTCAGGTAATGGAGTCTTCTCAGAAGCAAAAGATTTAGTGTCTGCTGATCCAGAACGTAATATTTGGGTTATCGGAGCTGATATGGATCAAGACGCTGAAGGGATTATTGAAATTGATGGAGAAGAACGCGGATTAACTTTAACTTCTACGTTAAAACAAATCGGTGATTCTATCCAATTATTTACAAATGAAACAAAAGCAGGTAACTTCGAAGCTGGAACACAAGTCTTTGGGTTAGCTGATGGTGGAGTTGACTTAGCTGAAGGAAATCTTTCAGAAGAAGTTTTAACTACTGTAAATGATTACCGTCAACAAATTATTGATGGTGAAATTGAAGTCCCAGAAACTCCTGAAAACTAATCGTTTTTTAAGTAAAGGGCGCCTCGTGAAGGTGCCCTTTTTTTATGAGGATTTACCATTATAGAACATGGAAAACTAAAAAACACTGTGAAATTACTAATTTGGATAAGTACAAACACTAATTATTTTACAAAAATTGCAATTATAGAATACTTTAATATGATTTTTACTATGCTTTTTTAGTATACTTGACTATAATTATATATGATATAACAGATTGCAAAATTATAAGTATAGAATGTGAGGAGCAATTATGACAGATACAAATGTACCTGTAATTGAGATGCGTGACATTTCCAAAAAATTTGGTGAGTTCTACGCGAACAAAAATATCAACTTACAGTTAAAAAAAGGTGAAATTCATGCCTTATTAGGGGAGAACGGAGCAGGAAAATCAACATTAATGAATATTCTCTCTGGTTTATTAGAACCTACATCAGGTGATATTTACATGGGAGGAGAAGTTGTTCAAATTGATTCTCCAACCAAAGCCAACCAACTCGGAATTGGGATGGTTCACCAACATTTTATGTTGATAGATGCTTTTACGGTTGTTGAAAACATTATATTGGGTGAAGAACCTGTCTCAGGTCTAACAATTGATAAAGGAACAGCTCAGAAAAAAATTGAAGAGATTTCTCAACAATATGGTTTGAGTGTCGATCCTTCAGCTCGTATTTCATCTATTAGTGTAGGAATGCAACAACGTGTTGAGATTCTTAAAGTGCTTTATCGTGGGGCAGACATTTTGATTTTTGATGAACCGACTGCGTCACTAACGCCTCAAGAAGTGACAGATTTAATGGTTACATTACGTAAATTAGCCGAAGAAGGTAAGTCAATTATTATCATCACTCATAAGTTGGATGAAATTAAACAAGTAGCCGATCGCTGTACTGTTATTCGTCGTGGTCAATCGATTGATACTGTTGATGTAGCAACAACAACTTCAAATGAGTTAGCTGATATGATGGTTGGCCGTTCAGTATCATTTACTACTGAAAAGAAACTTGCAAATCCATCAGATACAATAATTGATATCAAATCACTTAATGTTTTGGATGAACGTAGTATAAAAGCGGTTGAGGATCTTTCATTTAAAGTTCGCAAAGGTGAAATCGTTGGTGTCGCGGGAATTGATGGAAATGGTCAATCAGAATTAATACTTGCAATGACAGGATTATTGCCAGTTGAATCAGGTCAAATTCTCTTCGAAGGGAAAGATATTACAGGTCTTTCACCGAGAGATGTGAATGAAAGTGGCATTGCTCATATTCCAGAAGACCGTCATAAGTATGGTTTAATTCTAGATATGCAATTAGAAAGTAATATGATATTGAAAAACTATTACGCGAAACCTTATTCAAGTAATGGCTTATTACATTTTACTAAAATTGAACAACAAGCGAGAAAACTAATTGAATCTTATGATGTAAGAACAACTTCTGAGAAAGCTATTGCTAGATCATTATCTGGTGGTAATCAGCAGAAAGCAATTATTGCAAGAGAAATAGATAGTGATCCTAAATTCTTAATTGCAGCAAACCCGACCCGTGGACTGGATGTGGGTGCAATTGAATTTATTCATAAAGAATTAATTAACGAACGCGATAAAGATAAAGGTGTTCTATTAATGAGTTTCGAACTTGATGAGATATTAAATGTAACGGATAGAGTTCTAGTCATGTTTGATGGAAAGATTGTTGCGGACATTCCAACACATGAAACAAACGAACGTGAGTTAGGATTGATGATGGCGGGAACACCATTTTCAGAAATTGAAGCGGCTCGTCAGGAAGGAAGTGTTGTATAGTGAAGTCAAATATTAGACAAATTATGGTCCCATTATTATCAATTGTTATTGGACTTGTCTTTGGAGCAATTATTATGTTGGTTTTTGGTTATAATCCAATTGAAGGTTATAAAGCATTACTTACAGGAGCTTTAGGAAATCCATTTAATATTGGACAAACAATTCGTGCAGCAACTCCCCTAATCTTTACTGGTTTAGGTTTTGCGGTAGCTTATACGGCTGGATTCTTTAATATTGGTTTAGCAGGTCAAGCTTTAGCAGGTTGGTTAGTATCAGTATGGATTGGTATATCATTACCTGATTCACCAAGTTGGCTTGTCTTACCACTTGCAATACTTGGTGGAACGATTGCTGGTGCTTTATGGGCTGGAATTGCTGGAGTTTTAAAAGCATTCTTTGATACCAGTGAAGTTATCGTAACAATCATGTTAAACTATGTAGCCATTTATATTTCTGATCATATTATTCGTAACGTAATCACTGATCGCGCAGATGCAACGCCTTTCGTTGGGGAGAATGCATCATTACGCTTGCAATGGTTAACTGATTTAACAAACGGGTCAACGATTCATGGTGGTATTTTCTTAGCCTTAATCTTTGCAGTTCTTGTATCAATTTTACTTCAAAGAACAACCGTTGGTTTCGAGTTGAGATCCGTTGGTTTCAATAAGCACGCTGCGAATTACGCAGGTATGAATGCGAAACGTAATATTATTTTAGCAATGTTATTATCTGGAGGATTAGCTGGATTAGGTGGAGTTATGAACGGCTTAGGCGAGTTTAGAAACGTCTTCTTAACGAACGGTGTTGCTCCAGCCATTGGTTTTGATGGACTTGCTGTAGCATTATTAGGTGGTCTGAATCCAATCGGAATCATCTTCGCAAGTCTTTTATTTGGTGGGTTAAAAACAGGTGGAACGATTATGCCACTTATGGCAGGGGTTCCTTCTGAAATTGTTGATATTGCAACGGCGGCAATTATCTTCTTCGTAGGTGCTAACTATGTTATTACTTATTTTATGGATCGTCGTGAGAAATCTAAATTAAGTAATACAGAAGTGATTGTTCAAGGAGGAGATGAGTAATGGTCAATTTATTAGCATTAATTGTATCATCTACATTAGTATACTCAGCCCCGTTAATATTTACGGCGATCGGTGGAGTATTTTCTGAACGAAGTGGTATTGTAAATGTTGGTTTGGAAGGTATTATGGTGATGGGAGCTTTCAGTTCCGTAGTTTTCAACCTATTTTATGCTGAAACATTTGGATCTTGGACTCCTTGGCTTGGTTTATTGGTTGGAGCCCTTGCGGGTGTATTCATTGCTGCAGTCCATGCTTTAGCAACAGTAAATTTAAGAGCAGATCATATTATCTCTGGTACAGTTGTTAACTTAGCGGCTCCAGCTTTAGCTGTGTTCTTAACACGAGTTTTATTTGAACAAAGAGGACAAACAGACATTATTCGCGAATCATTTGGGTATTTTAATTTCCCACTTTTAAGTGATATCCCTGTTATTGGACGTATTTTCTTCCAATCAACTTCTTTACCAGCTTATGTAGGTATTATTGTTGCCTTTATCTGTTGGTTCTTCTTAGCGAGAACTCGCTTTGGATTAAGAATCCGAGCGGTTGGTGAGAATCCTCAAGCAGCAGATACAATGGGAATTAATGTTTACGCAATGAAATACGCTGGTGTACTACTTTCAGGTGTATTCGGTGGAATTGGGGGAGCGGTATTATCTCAATCTATTTCATTAAACTTCTCTGTTTCTACTATTGCAGGACAAGGGTTTATGGCGATGGCGGCAATGATTTTTGGTAAATGGAATCCAGTAGGAGCTATGTTAGCAGCGATATTCTTTGGATTTGCTCAAAGTTTATCAGTAGTTGGTTCTCAAATTCCACTCATTGAATCTATAGATCCAGTTTATTTACAAATCGCACCTTACATTATTACAATTATAGTACTTGTAAGCTTTGTAGGAAAAGCATCTGGTCCAGCTGCTAATGGTAAAACTTATATTAAATCAAAATAATTCTTATATTAAAACGGCCTATATTTGTAGTGCCGTTTTTTGCATTAATACAGCGATTCTTTTAGATATATGTAATAAATTTATAAGATTAAATCATGACAAAATACTTAACAATTAAGATTACTATCTTTAAATTCTATGCTATAATACAGTAGTATAGATTTAGATACAAAGAGGAGTCTGTTTTATGAGCGAATTGGGAACTAAATTACGCGAAGCGCGTGTAGAAAAAGGTTATACCCTAAATACATTACAACAAATGACAAAAATTCAAAAAAAATATTTACAAGCCATTGAATTAGGTAATTATGAAGAAATGCCAGGTAGCTTTTATGTGCGTGCTTTTATTAAACAGTACGCTGATATGGTTGGCTTAAATGGTGATGAGTTATTAATTGAATATGAAGATGAATTGTCTTCAGGTTCTGATAAATCTAATGATTCTGATGATGTGGAAGGCGATAAAATTCCTAGTCGTGCAGAACGTTATGTTACGAATGAAAATAATTCTTTTGATTCGGTCCTTGCTTATTTACCAGTAATCTTATTAGTAGCTATTGTAATTGGAATAATGATTGCTTTAGTTTTTGCGATTAATAGTATCGGTCAAAACGACCAACCTGCAGAATCGGTTTCAAGTGAGACGACGAGTATCGTGAGTGTTGTTGAACCGGAATCAGTTGAACAGGACGAGCCAGCGACAGAATCAGATGCTGAATCTGAAACTACTACTGAAGAGCCAGCGCTTGGAGAGAATGATATAATGGTTGGAGATCAAGTATTAACATTAACTTCACAACCTGGTGAGGCTACGACTTATGAATTGAATGCACCGTTCTCAGAGTATACTTTTGAGTTTGAAGGAAATAACTTTGTGTGGGTTGGTGTATTTGAAGACGGTGTGATTGTACAAGATACAACCATTGTTGAAGATGAAGTGTTAGAACATACCGTGACTCCAGGTACTCAAGAAGTTAGAATTTCCTTCGGATATCCTGAGGGAGCTAATTTATCAGTTAATGGTACGTTAATTGAGCCTCAAGGACAATACTTAACAGAGACGATTATCTTTACAGCAGCGGAAGATAGTGGAGTGGAAACTGAAGATGATGCTATCGAATTAGATATACCAGAAGAAGACGCAACGACTTCTGAAGAAGATTTCCAAGGACCTGCCGTATTAGCACCAGAAGATGGTACGGAGGGAGCTGAATAAACATGCAAATGAATATTGCTAACAAACTGACAGTAGCAAGAATGTTTTTAATTCCTGTGTTCATCATTTTAATGTATATACCAAATCAATTTGGCAATATTGATGTATTGGGAGCAAATATTCCAGTCTTTCAATTTATCGCTGGTTTAGTATTTACCATTGCCAGTATTACTGATTATTTAGATGGTTACTTAGCTAGAAAACATAATTTAATTACATCATTTGGAGAGTTTTTTGACCCCATGGCGGACAAACTATTAGTTATTGCTGCTTTAATTATGCTGGTTCAAGCAAATACAGTTCCAGGTTGGGTAGTCGTGATTATTGTGAGCCGTGAACTACTTGTTACGGGGCTACGAGTATTACTTGCTACTCAAAGTGGTAAGGTAATGGCTGCCGCATGGCCAGGAAAAATTAAAACTTTTACTCAAATGTTTGCGATAATATTCTACTTATTTGACGATATTGGTTTTGCGTTACTCAATATTCCTATTTCGACCATTTTAATTTACGTTTGTTTAATATTTACGGTATATTCTGGGGCAGAGTATTTTTATAAAGGTCGACATGTCTTTGCTGATACGCAATAAAATTAAAAACTAATTCGTTTTAAATAAACAATAGAATATTATTTTTAGAACAATTTACTTCATGATAATCTTATCTGGGGTAAATTGTTTTATTTTTAAAATAAATTAATGGAATTGACCATTTTTCTTGTATATATATAGGGGGAGTTTTTTTGAAGGCAGAAATTATAGCTGTAGGTACTGAATTATTAATGGGATACATAGTGAATACGAATGCGAGTGATATCGCACAAGAATTACTGGATATTGGAATTGGTACGTATTATCAATCTGTTGTTGGAGATAATAGTGACAGGATAAATGAAGCTTTAGAGATTGCATCATCTAGATCTGATCTGATTTTTCTTTCTGGAGGTTTAGGGCCAACAGAAGACGATATAACAAAGCAAGTTTTAGCTGAATTTTTAGGTGAAGAATTATATCACGACAAGAAACAACTCGAGAGAGTCGAAACTTATTTCAAAAACCAAAATCGAGAGATGACAAAGAATAATTATAGACAGGCTTTAACGATTAATGGCGGAGAAACAATTCTTAACGATGTGGGACTAGCTGCTGGGTTAATCTACACGAAAGAAAAAAATAATAAAACGATATATTATATTGTTTTACCTGGCCCTCCATTTGAGATGAAGCATATGCTGAATGAACATGTCAAACCGTATATTAGAAGTGTGATGGCTAAGCAAGGGGTTATTAGTTCTAAATACATTAATTTATATGGCGTAGGGGAATCTTTCGTTGCAGATAAACTGAGAGATTTAATTGAAACTCAAACAAACCCAACGATAGCTATTTACGCTAAACCAAAACGTGTTTCGATTCGTTTAACATATAATTCTGTAACCTATGAAGAGTCCGAAGATGTTTTAGATGAATTAGCTGAACAAATTCGTCAACGCTTTACGAAGCATTTTATTGGTTATGGGTCTGAGCAACTTTTTGAAAAATTCATTGTCGACGAATTAAGAAAACATAACAAAACATTATCGGCAGCAGAAAGTTTAACGGGTGGTTTAGTCCTAGAAAGGTTAACGAATACACCGGGTGCTGGAGACGTCATTGTTGGTGGATTTGTTACTTATCAAACAGAACAAAAAGTCAAAATGCTTGGGATACCGGAAGAAATTATTAAAGAACATACGGTTGTCAGCGCAGAAGTTGCACAAGAAATGGCTGAGAGAACGTTAAATTTAACTGGTAGTGATTTAGCTATTTCATTAACTGGTGTAGCAGGACCGAAATCTTTAGAAGGTCATCCCCCAGGAAAGGTCTTTGTTGCTCTAGCAGCAAAAAATCATCCAGTCCAAGTAGCAGAATTAAACATCTCAAATAAACCTAGACATGTTGTAAGAGAAGTGGCAGAGTTTGAAGTTTTAAACTTAGTAAAAGAATTTTTAAATAAATAGAACATATGTTCGTTTTTTGCTTGCAAAACGATAAAAGTAAAGTTACAATGTAATAGAAATGAAATGGAGGCACAAGTAATGGTAGATAAAGATAGAAGAAAAGCGCTAGACCTAGCATTAAAGGGAATTGAAAAAAACTTTGGTAAAGGTGCAATTATGCGTCTTGGAGATCGTACGGATACACGTATTTCAACTGTACCAACTGGATCTTTACAATTAGATATTGCCTTAGGTGTCGGTGGATACCCAAGAGGACGTATAATTGAATGTTACGGACCAGAATCATCTGGTAAGACAACAGTTGCACTACATGCTATTGCAGAAGTTCAAAAAAATGGAGGCTTAGCTGCCTTCATTGATGCTGAGCATGCATTAGATCCAGATTACGCAGCAAATTTAGGTGTCGATGTAGAGGAATTATTACTTTCTCAACCAGATACAGGGGAGCAAGCCTTAGAAATTGCGGATGCATTAGTATCATCTGGAGCCATTGATATCGTTGTTATTGACTCTGTTGCAGCATTAGTTCCAAGAGCTGAAATTGAAGGTGAGATGGGTGATACTCATATTGGTCTTCAAGCTCGTTTAATGTCTCAAGCATTGAGAAAATTATCCGGTTCAATTAGTAAAACAAAAACAATTGCCTTTTTCATTAACCAAATTCGTGAAAAAGTGGGTGTTATGTTCGGAAACCCTGAAACAACGCCTGGTGGACGTGCACTTAAATTCTATTCATCAGTTCGTTTAGAAGTCAGACGTGCGGAATCAATTAAAGATAGCGGAAACTTTGTAGGGAATAGAACGCGTATTAAAGTAGTTAAGAATAAAGTAGCCCCTCCATTTAAAGAAGCAATGGTAGATATTATCTATGGTAAAGGGATTTCTAAAATTGGAGAACTCGTTGATATTGCTGCTGATTTAGAAATCATTAAAAAAGCAGGTTCTTGGTATTCTTATGGTGAAGAGCGAATCGGACAAGGACGAGAGAATGCGAAAACATTCTTAGAAGAGAATCCAGATATTCTAGAAGTTGTTGAAGCTCAAGTGCGTGAGCACTACTTCACACCAAAAGAAGTTAAAGAAGAAAAAGCTAACGAAGAAAAAGTAGAAGAAAGCACTGAATTACCTTTAGATAGCGAAGAATAATAATAGATAATTAATTTCAATAATTTAGACCAGTTAGCCTGTTATACTTTATAGCAGGCTGGCTGGTCTTTAATTTAATCATAAGAATAATCCCCTTAGATAGTTCCGAGGAAAAATAATTAAATAATATTTTATAAACGCCGATTGTAAAATTAAGCTAGACAACTAAAACAGCCATTTGTGGTACACTCAACTTGTAATTCCGACCAAAGAATACAAAGGAGTGACCACAAATGACCTACACCCATCTTACCACGGATGAA
>NZ_JBGQQY010000043.1:0-17985 GCF_045528545.1 Ruoffia sp. FAM 26254 | reverse complement strand
AGCCAAGTGAATTCTCCTTTTAGTAATGTATGGTAACTTTATTATATAGGAATTCACTGGCTTTTGTGTACATACAAAAAAAGGTGTCAGTGAGATTTCTCTCACCAACACCAAAAATTCAAGAACCTATTTATTCATAAAATTTTTAGATCAAAAAAGCGATTAGTATCTGAGACTAATCGCTTCTGATTATATGTAATTCTCTTAGTTTTATCTGTTACTAGTATTCTTTGCTATTTTTTGTGCAATTTGTGAAATCGTGAAATTTACTACAAAGTAAATTAAAGCTAACAACCCATATAATACAAACACTTGCGAAGTTGCGGTATATCTTCCCATCAGTATATTCGCTTTACCTAATATTTCTTGTAAGGCGAGTACGGACCATAGGAAACTCGTATCTTTTATCACTGTTACGAATTGTGACATAATCGCGGGTAACATATTTCTAATCGCTTGTGGAAGTATAATATGCCACATGATTTGCGAACTTGCTAATCCTTGTGATTCAGCTGCTTCAATCTCACCTTTAGCGACACTATTTAATCCACCTCGAATAATCTCAGCTAAGGCAGCTGTCGTAAAGATAGTAAAACTTGCAATACCTGCATCTACAGATTTTAATCGGAAAATTAAAAATATTACAAATATCCATAAGATATTCGGTACATTACGAACAATTTCAATATAGATCGTTGCGATCCATTTTAATAATCCTCTTTCCTGATTACGCATTATGGCGAGTATCGTTCCAAATATTGAACTTAAAAATATAGCGATAACAGAAATATAAAGCGTAAGATATAAACCCTCCAAAAGGAAAACCATATTGTTCACTGTAAATAATTCTTGCATTTGTTCCATGAAACTCATTCTGATCCTCCTCTACCTAGTGTAAGCTTTCTTATTCTTCTCTTCTAAACGAATAGATAATTGCGTAAGTGGGAAACATAGTAGGAAGTATAAAAAGGCAGCAAATGCAAAGGCTGGTACGTAATGTAAATTCATCGACGACCAACTATTGGCAGTAAACATAATATCTGCTCCAGAAATAATGGCAATAGCAGAAGTGTTTTTGATTAAGTTTACAACTTGATTTGTTAGCGCTGGTAACATAATCCTGAAAGCCTGTGGTAAAACTATTAACCACATACTTTCCCAAAAAGAAAAACCTTGGGATAGTGCTGCTTCCATTTGTCCTTTTGCCACCGAACCAATACCTGATCTTATAACTTCCGCAATATATGCTGCATGATAAAGACCTACACAAATAATACCAATAATATACGTGTCTAAAACAATCCCTACCATTGGCAAGCCATAATAAACAAAGAATATTTGAATTAATAAAGGTGTATTTTGAAATAATTCTACATAAATACGTGTGAATATTGAAAGTACTTTACTTCTTGATGAAGAACTAATTCCTAAAATCGTTCCTAATAGAAATGCGAATATTAAAGCACAAATCGAAATCCCAATAGTATAAATAAAGGCTTCCATGAAAAGGGGAATGTCTTCAAATAGATCACCCCAACGATACAACGCAAAGGGTCCTTCTTGTAACCACGAGATACCTGATAACACTGACATGCTTTCCCTCCTCTTATTAACCGTAAAGATGTGTGACATATGCATTAAAATACGTCACACACTTTAGGTTATGATTTTAAAATATATTATTCGCTTTCAGAACTAGTTGCTTCAACGCCATTCGTTTCAAGTAATTCAGCTAACGTACCGTCTTCTAACCAACCGTTAAGTAAATCATTTAAATAATTGTGTAATTCATCATTACTTAATTTCGTTGCGATTCCATATTCTTGTGGAGAAAAACCAATATCTAAAATTTGGTTATTATCATCAACATATCCAGCTAAAATTGATTTATCAACGGACATAGCGTCAATCCGTTTAGAAGTTAGGGCTGTTTTTAATTCTGGATAAGTAGCTAATTCACTAAATTTAACTGTGACACCTTGAGCATCAGCTTCCGCTTGAACTAAATCTTTCGTTGTTGCACTTTGAGGAACACCAATTGTTTTTCCTTCTAAACCAGCAAAATCAGTAATGCCATCCTCAGTACGAACTAAAAAGCCAACTTCATCAACAAAATATGGTTCAGTGAAGTTATAAGTTTCCTTACGTTCCGGTGTAATTGTAAATGTCGCAATCACTGCGTCTACTTCACCGTTATCTAATAAAGGTCCACGTGTTTTAGGTGTTACACCAGTAAATTCAATATTATCTGCACTGCCTGTAATCTCTTCTGCGATAAGTTTTGCTAAATCAATTTCAAATCCTTCATGTTCTGTAGTATCAGGGTTTAAGAAGCCGAAATGAGGTACATCTTCTTTAATTCCTACTCTAAACACACCGGCATCTTTAATTGCTTGAACTTGAGCTGGCAGTTCTTCTTGAGCAAAAGCTGTATTAGGAGCGAATCCTCCAAGTAAGGTTGTTCCTAAAAGTGATAATGCAACTAATTTATTTTTCCAGTTTTTCATTGTTTATTCTCCTTTTTGATTAAGCATGTTTAATAATTTTACTTAAAAATTCTTTTGCACGGTGATTTTGTGTTTGAGAAAAGAATTCATCGGGTGTACCCGTTTCAACTATTGAACCTTTATCCATAAAAATAATACGATCAGCAACTGATCTGGCAAAGCCCATCTCATGTGTCACAACCACCATAGTAATATTTAAATGTGACAAATCGATCATTACGTCTAACACTTCTTGAATCATTTCTGGGTCTAATGCTGAAGTTGGTTCGTCAAATAAGATAACCTCTGGATGCATATTTAATGCTCTCGCTATCGCGACACGTTGTTGTTGACCTCCAGAAAGTTGAGCAGGATAAGCATGGGCTTTATCTTCTAGGCCAACCCGTCTTAAATACTTCATTCCGGATTCTTCCGCCTGCTTTTTATCCACCTTTTGAACTTTGATGGGTGCTAAAGTTATATTCTCTAATATTGTTTTATGAGAATATAAATTAAAGTTTTGGAACACCATCGCAACTTTTTGTCGCACTTTCTGAATCGGTGCGTTTTTCTTTGTTAAATTAACATTGTAAACTTCAGCGACGCCATCAGTGACCTCTTCTAAACGATTCATACAACGTATTAATGTACTCTTTCCAGATCCAGAAGGCCCAATAATTACTACTTTCTCACCCTCTTCAATATCCAGATTGATATTTTTTAGTACGTGATTATCTCCGAAATACTTATTGACGTCTTTCATATGTATCATTTTTTCACATCCTTTCTCAAAGCTATTAAAGCTTAATTAGAAGATTATCATAAAAGATTTATTAAAACTAGTATTATTTTTACTTTTATTTAATGTTATTTTTAATTTATCACAAGTTTTCAACTGTTTTTCTTCTGTTTTAATATACGTGTCATGTCATATTATGTAACATGGCTTGCAATAATAAAAAGTTTCAAAATTCTTTATTTAATTGCGTTAAATACTGATTCGAAAGCTATTTCATTCTTTATTTAAATCATAGTAAAAAATTTATACTTGCTCTTATTTTTCTGAATTGTTATATTTCCTAATAATTTTATGATTTATTACAATAATATGTAAGCTTCTTTTTTTAAAAAAAAATAAAAAAATTTCCATATATTTAATATGGAAATTTTTAATTACTTATTTATTTTTAATTTTATTTTATTGAAAAACGATCTGCTAATAACTCTAAAGCTTTGATTCGATTTTCGATTTTTGGCAATAATGGAATGATTAATACTTCATCCGCTTGAAATTGATTTACTAAATGATCCAATTGTTCCTTAACTGAATCAATATCTCCGACAACCATTCTTGTACGATTAGCTTGTACATTCTTTAAATCCTCTTGAGTAAATTGATAATTCTTTGCCGTTTCAACTGATGGAAATTGCTTAAATTCATCAAAGTGGTTTTTACCTAGTAACCAAACATCTAACGCTTTTTGAAGTTCTTTTGCTTCTGCATCTGTATCAGCTACAACGACAAATGGCGAGAACATGACGATTGGTTGCTCTACTGCTTTTGATGCTTTAAATTCACTTCTATATATTTCAGCCGCTTCTTTCCCAACATTCAATTTATCACTGCTTGCATTTGGAAATAAACCAAAAGTCAATCCAAGTCCATTTTTAGCAGCGTTTTTTGCACCTCTAGTACTAGTTGTTAACTGGAACATCTGGGGCACTGTATCGACTTTAGGATTGGCCGTAATATCATTTAAACGATGATCAATGTCATTTGTATCTGTCACGTATTTATATAAATCTTGAATACTTTGATTATAAGGTAATTTTCGCTCTTTCGTTTCATTTAATGCTTTGTTAACTAAATTAGTTCCTAAAGAATTACCGATACCTAAATCAATACGGTTTGGATGAAATGCTTCTAACATTCTAAAGTTTTCCGCCACTTTATATGGGCTGTAATGAGGTATCATCACGCCTCCTGATCCAATTCGGATTCTCTTTGTCGAATCAGCAATATGCATCATTAACATTTCAGGGGAACTACTTGCAAAAGCTGGAACATTATGATGTTCAGCCACCCAATAACGATGAAAACCTAATTTTTCTGCAACTTTCGCTAAGTCAGTGGATTCTTTTACCGCAGTTTGTGCATCTTTTAGTTCATCAATTTGAGCATAATCTAATACACTTAATTTAACCAATGATTTTCTCCTCTCAAATAACTGTTATAATTTATTATTATTACGGTATCATAATTATTATCTTTCTAATAGTGATTACCTTTAAAGTAGTCTACATCATGATTTTGTCTGTTATAGCATATAATATGCACTATGATATAATGACCTTATTAAACTTATGAAGGGGTCGTATCATGTACGTAATTGAACATATTCGAAACGGTGTTGAGGTGTTAGATCATGCTACTCAATTAGCTATGCATATTTATGCTTTAGAAAACATTAAGTTGGATGAATCCTTAGTTTTCCCATACCGACCAAGTGCTTCCGTCCAAATTGGAAAGTACCAAAATACCGTTGAAGAAGTAAACCAAGAATATATATCAAGAAACAATATTGATATTGTTAGACGAGAAACAGGTGGTGGTGCCATCTATATGGATAGAAACCATGCGAATTTTGTTTTTATAATAGACGATCCTTCTACAAATTTTGATGAAAATTTCGATCGTATTTATCAACCAACAATAGATGGATTAAAACAGTTAGGCGCTAAAAATGTCGGCCGTAAAGGTCGAAATGACCTTGAAATTGATGGTCAAAAGGTTTCCGGTGCAGCTGTCACTATTCAAAAAGGTCGATTATATGCGGGCTACTCTCTTCTACTAGATATAGATTTTGATGCTGTTGAAAATGCATTGCGGCCAAATCGCAAAAAAATAGAATCTAAAGGGATTAAGTCAGTGCGACGTCGTGTTACACCAATTCGTTCACATCTAGCCAAGGAATATCAAGATATCACAGTGGAAGATTTCGAAAAAACTATGTTAATGCATTTGTGTGGTGTTAATCATCCCGACGACATTAAGTATTACCGACTATCTGAGGAAGAATGGGCTGCCATTGATAAGATTGCTGAAGAAAAATTCGCTAATTGGGATTGGAATTATGGTAAATCGCCCCGTTACGATTATAATGCTGATGGCCGATTTGAAGGCGGAACGGTATCATTAACGCTTAGTGTAGATAAAGGGAGAATTCAAAAAATCCGTATTTATGGGGACTTTTTTGGAAAAGCTGATATAAAAGATATCGAAAATACTTTAATCGGAACACGTGTTGAACGTAAAGAATTATTAGAAGCTCTTACACCAATTGAACTTAATGAGTATTTTGGTAAGATTACAGCCGAAAATATCATTGATTTGATTTTAGAACAATAAACAGTATAAAACATAGTAAAAAGAGGCTATATCCAACGATACAGCCTCTTTATCTTAAATTATGTATTCTACTCTAAGAAATCTTTTAATTGCTTAGAACGGCTTGGGTGGCGTAATTTACGCAATGCTTTTGCTTCAATTTGCCGAATACGTTCACGTGTCACGCCAAAAACTTTACCTACTTGTTCTAAAGTGCGAATATTCCCGTCATCTAAACCAAAACGAAGACGTAATACATTCTCTTCACGATCGGTTAATGTATCTAGGACATCTTCCAATTGTTCTCTTAATAAAGAACTTGAAGTAAATGCTTCTGGACTCATAGCCCCTTCATCTTCAATGAAATCACCTAAATGAGAGTCATCTTCTTCACCAATCGGTGTCTCAAGGGAAACAGGTTCTTGAGCAATCTTGAGAATTTCACGGACTTTTTCAGTCGGTAAATCCATTTCGGCACCAATTTCTTCTGGAGTCGGTTCTCTACCTAAATCTTGTAATAATGTTCTTTGTACACGTACTAATTTATTAATAGTTTCTACCATATGTACAGGAATACGAATTGTTCTTGCTTGGTCAGCAATCGCTCTTGTGATTGCTTGACGAATCCACCACGTAGCATAGGTAGAGAATTTAAATCCTTTATGGTAGTCAAATTTATCAACAGCTTTCATTAATCCCATATTACCTTCTTGAATTAAATCTAAGAAAGACATACCACGCCCAACATAACGCTTTGCAATCGATACAACTAAACGTAAGTTTGCTTCTGCTAATTCTTGTTTAGCTAAGTCATCGCCATCTTCAATTCGTTTTGCAATGGAAACTTCTTCATCTGCTGTAAGTAAATCAACGCGTCCAATTTCTTTTAAGTACATACGAACTGGATCGCTTACTTTGATTTTAGATACAGCTGCTGAAGACGCTGTTGTTGACTTGTCCCCTTCTTCTGCTCGTACCATTTGTTGTTTAGTTGGTCCACCATCGTCACCAACGACCGCAATACCACTATCTTCAACTTGTTGAATTAATTTATCAATAGCATTTGCATCCAATTCGTATGGACTAGCAATTGATTTTGTTAATTCATCATAATGAATTTGACCTAACGTTCTCTTTTCAGCAATTAATTGTTTCGTTGCTTGTTCTAACGTAAGTGATAACTCGTTACTTCTTTCTTCTTTTACATGCTCTTGTTGAGGATCTTTTTGCTCGATTGTTTTTCCATCTTGCTGTTGTTGCTGTTCTTCTTGAACTTGATCTTTTTCAGTCATATAAGTAAGCCCCCTAAATTTCTTTAATCTGACGCGTTAAATTCATGATTCTTGTTAAAGTATGATTCATTTCTGAATAATCTTGTTGTTTTTGATATTGAACAACTTTCTTTCTTAATTCATTGATCTCTTGTTGAATAAATTCTTGCTGTAAAACTTTGAAGCAATCATCTAACAGTTGTCGAGTAAAATCGAATAATTCTTGTTCCCACATTAACGAAGTTAAAAAATGACTTACTTGGGTATCGTTTATTCTATCAATGATACCAGTGAGTGGCAAATGATTTCCTTCGTAATAATATCGATCTAGCTCAAAAAATGCTTTACTTGTAAAATCATGAAAAAATACTGGAGGATTACTTAATTCTTCCATATAATCCCATGCCTCTTCGAAATAAATCAAATAGAATATAATTTGCTTTTCACTATTAAATGCTCGTTTTGATTTAATTTGCAAAGCAGATTCTTGTGTTATAAATTGTTCATTTGAAAAACTAGCTTGAGGTGGTTCCACACTATTATATTGCTCAGTGGGTTGCTTGTAATTATTCGGTCGAATATCACGAGCACGATTGACCTGTTCGGTAATGATTGCCTCCGAAAGATGATACTCATTCACTAAATCATTAATTCTTAATTGTTGTTCAATAGGTGATTTGATTTGGCTAATTAATTCGATAACTTTTTCAATATATTGTGCAAGTTCATATTCATCGTTTAAATTGTAATCTTTCTTAAAAAAATCTCGATTAAACTCAAATTGTGAAATGCTTTGATTAATTAATTGTTGGAAACTATCTTTCCCGTGTTCCTTAATCCATTCATCAGGATCAAGTTTATTAGGTATCTGAATTGCTTTGATTTCTGCATTCGTTATACCTTGAGCTGTCTGAAAAGCTCGACTCGTTGCTTTTTGTCCAGCATCATCGCCATCAAAGGCAAAAATTAAAGTGTTCGTCATTTTACTTAATTGTTTTAAGTGATCCTCCGACAAACTTGTCCCCATCGAAGCAACCACATTCTCATATCCTGCTTGATATAAACTAATGACGTCCATGTAACCTTCTGCAATTAACACTTTATTCTGATTGCGAATGGGTAATCTAGCGTTGTCTAAATTATAAATTAACTTACCTTTTTTAAAGATATTTGTCTCAGGTGAGTTTAAATACTTGGCCGACTTTTCACTATTCTCTTGAAACACACGTCCAGAAAACGCTACAACATCTCCTCTACTATTACGAAGAGGAATCATAATTCGATTACGAAAACGATCAATTAATTCACCAGAGTCAGCCATATAAAAAATACCTGAATCTACTAGCTGTTCGGATGTAAAACCTGCCTTTTGTAAATATTGGACTAATAATTGTGAGTTATTTGGCGCTAAGCCAAATTGAAACACTTCTAACACTTCTTTTGTTAGCTGTCTTTGAATTAAATAATCAAAAGCTTCTGCACCATTATTTGTGCTCATTAAGTAGTAGTGGTAAAAATCATTTGCTTTTTCGTGTATATCATATAAATAACTAAATTCTTGCTGCTTTGAAGGTTGAGCTTGAATATATTTTTCATCAACCGTAATATTCGCAAACTCAGCTGCTTTTGCTACAGATTCAGTAAAAGAAATACCTTCAATTTCTTGTAGAAAACCAAAGATATTCCCCCCTCTCCCACAACTAAAACACTTATAAATTTGCTTCGGCTGTGAAACTGAAAAAGAAGGATTGTTATCCTCATGAAAAGGACATGAGGCCATGTAGTTTGTCCCACGCTTATTCAATTGAACATATTGTCCAATAAGTTCGACGATATCAACATTACTTTTAACCTCGTTGATAACTTCCTCTGGAATATAACTCAATTGAAATCACCTCTATTATTTCGAGTTAATTAGTGTAACTTTTGCTTGGTTTTGCCATGTATAACAGAATCGCACCGATAATAAATTGCACAATTAGAGCAAACAATCCTTTTAAAGAATCGCCTGTTATCTGCGCTACAACTCCTAAAATAGTCGTTCCTAATACGGAAGAGAACTTCCCGAAAATATTATAGAAACCATAAAACTGATTACTTTTCTCTCTAGGAATAATCTGACCAAAGTAAGAGCGACTCAAACCTTGAATTCCACCTTGAGCCGTTCCGACTAGCACAGCTAAAATCATAAAATCGGTAAATGAATCTAAACTTAATCCGAAAATACAAATAACTATATAAGTAGCAATACCAACAAATAACATTGTTCTAGTGCCAAAACGTCTAGCTAAATACCCGTACATAATAGAACATGGGAATGCTACGATTTGAACGACTAGCAACATGATGATAAGTTCATTTGCTGATAAGCCTAAATCTGTACCTACTGAAGTGGCCATCGCAATGATTGTTCCGACACCATCTATATAAAAGAAATAACCAAGTAAAAACAAATAGATATGTGGATATTTCTTTAATTCTTTTACAGTAGCAGTTAATGATTTCACCGTCGTTTGAATAATACCTTCAGTTTTTTCTAAGTAATTCACTTGATTTACATTCTTCCAATATGGAATTGTAAAGATAAACCACCATGCAGCTGTAAGGAAGAATCCAATATTAACAGTGACATTCGCAGGAAATATCCCTGTTAATTGGAACACCATAAATATTAAAAAGGGAAATACGCTACCGATATAACCTAAACCAAAGCCAGTTGAACTGACTTGATCTAGTCGTTCCGGTGTTGTTACATCCATAATCGAACTATCATAGAATATATTAGCTACGTGAAAACCAAATGAAGAAATCGTATAAACAACTAATAATAAAAACCAGTTACCATTTCCAATAAACATCATTGAAAATACAGCAATTATACCTAAGAGTGTTGAAATAGTGAATAAAGGTTTTCGATACCCTTTATAATCAGCACTCGTCCCAAGAAAAGGGGCTAAAACAGCTGTTAGAACTGTTGCAATCGCATTGGTATATCCAAGGTAAGCTGTTGAGTCTGCCCCACTTATACCTCCTGCATCCGCAACAGACTTATAAAAAATTGGGAATATAGCTGTTGTTATCATTAAGGAATAGGCTGAGTTTGCCCAATCTTGAAACATCCAACTCCACTCTGCTTTATTAAACTGACCTTTAAGTTGTTTAAACATTGTATTCTCCTGTTCTCTTGTTAGTTGATTTGACTTTCAATTACTTCCCAAATATCTTCTTTCCCTTCGGCTGTTTCAGAAGAGAATAAAAACAATGCATCACTCGTTGGTAATTCTAACTTTTTAGTGTACATCGAAATATGTTTATTTCGTTGGCTTCTTTTAATTTTATCAACTTTTGTTAAAACAATCGCATATGGAATGTCTAATTCATCAGCAAATTCTTTCATTTGAATGTCTAATTCTGTCGGTTCATGACGAAAGTCCATTAATAACAAGAGAGTTACTAAGTTGTCTCGGTTTGTTAAGTATTCAGTTATCATTTTAGCCCAACTAGCACGATCAGTTTTGGATACTTTCGCATACCCGTAACCAGGAACATCTACAAATCTGAACTTATCATCCATATTATAGAAATTTAACGTTTGAGTTTTCCCTGGTTGCCCAGATGTTCTAGCTAAGCCTTTTCTCTCAATTAATGTATTAATAAATGAAGATTTACCTACATTGGATCTTCCTGCTAAAGCGATTTCTGGTTTATCCATAGATGGATACTGTTCAAGCTTTACTGCAGTTATTTCGAGTTTTGGATTTTGTACTTTCATATTATGCTGCCTCGCTTTTATGAAATTTTTCGATTGTCATTACTATAATATTCAGGTTTATGCGCACCTTCGACATTTTCCTTCGTAATAATTATCTTAGCGATATCTTCACGACTCGGCACTTCGTACATAATTTCTAACATCACATTCTCGATGATTGATCTTAAACCACGTGCACCAGTTCCGCGTTCAAGCGCTTGTTGAGCAATTGCTTTTAATGCCTCTTCTTCAAATTCAAGTACTACATTATCCATTGATAATTGTTTTTTATATTGTTTAACAAGTGCATTTTTTGGTTTTGTTAGAATTGAAATTAAATCTTCTTCTGTTAACTTCTCTAAAGCTGCTGTGATAGGGATACGTCCAATGAATTCTGGGATTAATCCGAACTTAAGTAAATCTTCAGAAGTTACTTGTTGCATTAAACTTTTCGTTTCATCAATTTTTCCAGTTGTTTTACCAAAACCAATGACTTTACTGCCTAATCTTTCTTTTACAATCGTTTCGATCCCATCAAAGGCACCCCCAACGATGAATAAGATGTTCTTAGTATCTAATTTTAAGAATTCTTGATTTGGATGTTTGCGTCCACCTTTAGGAGGTATATTTGCTTCTGTACCTTCTAATATTTTTAATAAGGCTTGTTGGACACCTTCACCACTGACATCCCGTGTAATTGAAACATTTTCACTTTTTCTAGATATTTTATCAATTTCATCAATGTAGATAATACCTTTTTCTGCACGTTCAATATCATAATCTGCGGCTTGAACTAATTTTAATAGAACGTTCTCAACATCTTCCCCTACATAACCTGCTTCAGTTAGTGTGGTTGCATCAGCAATCGCAAATGGAACATTTAATGTTTTTGCCATTGTTTGTGCTAAGAAAGTCTTACCTGATCCTGTCGGCCCAATTAAAGCGATGTTACTTTTTTGTAACTCCACTTCATCATCAACCATCATATTCTGGTTCACTCTTTTATAATGATTATAAACAGCAACAGAAAGTGATTTTTTAGCTGCATCTTGTCCGATAACATAATCATCTAAAACGTCTTTAATTTCGCTAGGAATTAGCATTTTTACAGGTTCATGAGTTCTTTCACTTTTCAGTTCTTCATCGATAATGTTTTTACATAATTCGACACACTCATCACAAATATATACATCTGGTCCTGCAACAATTTTATTAACCTCATCTTGTGATTTTCCACAAAATGAACAATAGAAATTAGTCATATCCGATGTTTTTTTTGCCATTTATTATCCTCCTTAATTTTCTTTAAAAATATAAATAACATCAAAAGAGAGGGATGCAAAGAAGCCCCAAATTAAACACTAGTGACTCTTGCAATCCCTCTATAATATTAATCTTTAATCCTTATTATCTTACTTTTCTTCTGCAGAGTCAACAATGATGCTCATTGCTTTTTTCATCTTGATATCTGAATCTAACATGTCGTCAGATACAAATCCACGAACTTGGTCAACTTCCATACCATATTGTTCAGCAAGAGATTCTACTTCTCCTTCTTTTTCTTCGTCGCTTACTTCAAGGTTTTCAGCTTTAACGATAGCTTCTAATACTAAGTTTGTCTTAGTACGTAATTCAGCTTCTTCTTCGAATTGATCATGTAAGTCTTGAGATGTTGTACCAGTAATTTGGTAGTACATTTCAGGTTGAATACCTTGACGGCTTAAGTTATTTAAGAAGTAATCCATTTGACGGTGAATTTCTTCATGAACCATTGCCCATGGAACGCCACCTTCAACTTCTGCATTGTCAACAGCTTGGCGTAAAGCTAAGTCTTCAAAGATGTCTTTAGCTGCTTGTTGTTTTTCTTCTTCTAATTGAACACGAATTTTGTTCTCTAATTCTGCTAAAGTTTCAACTTCGTCATCAACGTCTTTAGCGAATTCATCATCTAATTCAGGTAATTCAGTAGCTTTAACTTCGTGTACTGTTACTTTGAACACAGCTTCTTTACCAGCTAATTCTTCAGCTTGGTATTCTTCTGGGAAAGTAACATTAACATCTAAGTTATCGCCAGCTTTAGTTCCAACTAATTGCTCTTCGAAACCAGGAATAAATGAATTTGATCCTAATTCTAATGAATGATTTTCTGCTTTACCACCATCGAATGCTTCAGTATCTACGAAACCTTCGTAATCGATAACTACAGTATCTCCTTCAACCGCTTCTGAATCTTTAACAACTAATTCAGCTAATTTCTCTTGGCGAGATTTGATTGCGTTTTGAACATCTTCATCAGTTACTTCAGTATCTTGTTTTTCTACTGATAATCCTTTATATTCACCAAGTTGAACATCTGGTTTTAATGTAACCTCTGCTTTCATTACCCAAGGTTCTTTTTTACCGATTGTTTCGATATCAAGTTTTGGTTGTCCAACCACATCTAAACCTGCTTCTTTAACTGCAGCTTCATATGCATCTGGTAATACAGCGTTTAAAGCTTCATCATATAATGCTTCTTCACCATATACGTTTTTAAAAATCTGACGTGGAACTTTCCCTTTACGGAAACCTGGAACTGATACAGTTTTTTGTACTTTTTTAAAGGCTTGGTCTAATCCTTTTTTTACTTCCTCTTGAGGAATTTCAAAAGTTAATGTACCTTCATTGCCTGTTGTTTTTTCAAAATTTGTAGTCATTAAGTTAACCCTCCAACACTTCTTGTTTTACATACCTTTGTATTCTAACCGAAAATTGCCCTTTTGTAAACTGTTTTACTCAATAATTCGTACAGATATAGCCTATGCAAATCTTTTTTCCATATAATATCACATATTATTCATGTTTCAACATGTAACTTATGATAATATACTATCTATGTTTGAATAATTGTTTATTATTTTTGTCAATTGGATTAATTTTATGTTTTATCTCTATTTTACCTATCTAACAGTTTAATTATTAGTTATAATGAAAAATAGTGATAAGGAGTGACATCATGGTGAAATATCCAATGGGACATGGTCCTAAAAAACAAATCAAATTAAAACGAAACAAGAGAATAAACTATGGAAGTCGAGGTATGTCTCTAGAAGAACGCTTGAATAAAAGTAATGAGTATTACCTGACTCATAACTTAGCAGTCATTCATAAAAAACCCACTCCGATTCAAGTTGTTCGAGTGGATTATCCAAGACGAAGTGCTGCTCGGATCACAGAAGCATATTACCGTCATGCTTCAACGACGGATTATAATGGCGTATATCAAGGCAAGTACATTGATTTTGAAGCGAAGGAAACTAAAAACAAAACAAGCTTTCCTTTATCTAATTTACCAGAACATCAACGAGAACACATGCTTTCTTGTTTAGATCAAGGCGGTATCGCCTTTTTAATTGTATCTTTTAGTGAATTAGATGAAATTTATTTACTACCTTATCAATACATACATCAATATATAAATAATAATGACAAACAAAGTCTAACTTATGATTTTATCAAGGAGAATGGGTATGAATGCCCTACTGGTATTTTTCCGATGATTGATTACTTAAAGGCTCTTGATGAATACTTGTTAGAAAATAATTAAAGTTACTTTGTAGAAAGGATGTCGTAAATGGCAACTGGAAGTCGTGTAGAACGCAAAAAATATAGAAATAAAAAAAATAATAAAGGAAACAAAAATAAACGCAATCGAAAACCGAAAAAAATCGTCAAACGAATTTTCATTTTACTCATTATGCTATTTTTCATTGCTGTCATTGGAGGAGCGGGGGTTTTCGGCTATTACGCAATGAATTCTCCTGAAATTAGCTTCAGTGATTTGCAAGGTCAAGTTTCGAGTAAGATTTATGATAAGTCTGGTGACTTAGTTAAAGAACTTGGAGGTCTAAATAAAGATGTCATGGAAGCATCGGAAATCCCACAAGTATTAGAAGATGCGGTTATCGCTATTGAAGATACTCGTTTTTATAATCATAATGGCGTTGACCCGATAAGAATTGTTGGTTCACTAATTGCAAACCTTCGAGCTGGAGGAATTGTTCAAGGTGGTAGTACTATTACTCAACAATTAGTAAAACTATCTGTATTCTCAACTGATTTCCAAGACCAAACATTAGAACGTAAATCTCAAGAAGCTTGGCTCGCAATGCAGATTGAACAAGAATATAATAAAGAGGAGATATTAACTTTATATTTAAATAAACTATTCTATTCAAATAATGTCTATGGTGCCAAAACAGCTGCTAAAGAATTCTTCGGAAAAGATATTCAAGAAATTAATTTAGCTGAAGCTGCCCTTTTGGCTGGTCTTCCTCAAGCACCTTCTAATTATGATCCTTATACAAATCCTGCTGAAGCTAAAGAACGTCGAGATTTAGTATTAGCAGTTATGTTAGATCGAGAAATGATTTCCCAACAACAATATGATGAAGCTGTTAATACGGCGATTGAATCAATGTTAGTTCCCTTATCTAACAGCTCAACAAATAAAGTTGATTTAGTCATTGATGCTTACTTAGATGTTGTCGCACAAGAAGTGCAAGATAAGATGAACATCAATATCTATACTGATGGCGTTGAAGTCTATACGAATATGGACTATCAAGCTCAAGAAAAACTTTACGATACAGTGAATAATAATGAAGCGGTTGTCTTCCCTGATGATCAAATGCAAACGGCTGCTTCTATTGTAGATGTGGATAATGGTCAATTAGTGGCCCTGATCGGTGGTCGTAAACAAGAAGTTGCGATGGGCTTAAACCGTGCAAATACATTGAATCGCTCAATTGGTTCAACTATGAAACCTTTATCAGCCTATGGACCAGCCCTAGAATACTTAAACTTCTCTACAGGTACATTGGTTGTTGATGAGCCGTATACCTATTCAAGCGGTCAAGAATTTTATAACTATGACTTTGAATATGAAGGTAATATGACACTTCGTGAAGCTTTAGCCGGCTCACGTAACATTCCAGCTTTAAAAGTACTTCAAGCTGTTGGATTAGATAATGCCTATGCCTTTTTACAAAAGATGGATATCAATATCCTCAATGACAACAAACGTGAATTAGTCGAAGCGAATGCCCTAGGTGGAGGTATTACACCTATTCAATTATCAGCAGCCTATGCTGCCATCGCAAATTATGGTGAATACAATAAGCCATATACGGTGAATCGTGTTATTACTTCTGCTGGTACTGAAGAAATATTCGAAACTGAAACGCGTCAAGCAATGAAAGATACTACTGCTTATATGCTAACAGACATTCTCAAAGGTGTGCCTGGTGTATTTGCTAGTAGTTCTGATATTGAAGGTATTTACCATGCTGGTAAAACTGGAACAACGAATTATACAGAAGATCAGTTAGCAGCTCTTGGTTTAGACCAAGGAACATATGCTGCTCCTGATGGTTGGTATGTCGGAATGAGTCCTCAGTATTCAATTAGTTCTTGGGTAGGTTATGATAATCCAAATGAACCTGGTAATTACTTAACGCTTGAAGAAACTGCCATTCCTCAGCATATCTATCGTGAAATGATGACTTATCTAATGACTGATGTACCAGTAACAGATTGGGAGAAACCAGAAAGTATAGTTGAAGTAGAAATTGAAAAATATACTGATCCAATTTTATTACCGGGACCATATACTCCTGCAGAAGCTAAATCGAACGAATTATTTATTAGAGGTCAGGAACCTACAGAACAATCACTCGCTTATGGTCGTTATATTAATCCACCAACTGGATTTTACGCAGAATATGATCAAGAGAATAAAGTAATTAATGCTCAATGGGGGCCATTGACTGAATCTGGACAGTTCGAATTATCTGTAAACGGACAAGTTGTTTACACCGGAACGAATACTGCATTCCAAATTCCTGCAGAAAGTGATGGAGAATATGTCTTAAGATTACGAATCGTTGATGGTAATAGTAGTTCTGACGTGATGGTTATTACACTAACGCTAACAACTCAGGAAGATTCTTCCGGGGATGAATCTGAAAGTGAAGATGAGACAACTTCTTCCGACGATGAATCAGAAGAATCTACACCAGAAGGAACAGAGACTGAATCTGGACCAAATGGGAATGAATTACCTGAAGAAAATTCAAGTGTTTTCAGTACAGAATCTGAATCAGAAAATAATCCATTGTAACAAAAAGAGTGAATGAGAATAAAAATCTCATTCACTCTTTTTTTGCTTTTATGGTGACAACCATCGACCAATTTGTTGGTCGGAATGATAAACAGCCTTATCTTTATCTTCTTCACTTACTTCAAGGTCACTTAAACTTTCCGGAACCAAATATGATTCTAAAAATATTGAGGATGGATTAATAAATCCAATAGTTTCAAACTGTTGATCATTTAAATGATATTGAACTCCTACTCTATGTGGTTCATTGACTTGATCAGAGAAACTTAATAGACGTTGAGAAGTATAGTATATATTTCCTTTAGCTTCTATATAATAATATGTACCATCACTCCCCTTGTATTCAACCTCTTCAGTTAATTGTTCTGCATCGTAAAATGGGAGTGCCTCAAAATATTTCTTCATATATCCTTGCTTATAAAGTGACAGTTCCGAATAGGAATAAGGAAAGTCAAAAAATATTTTCTTCTCATATTTGCGATTAGCAGCATTAATATAACTATTCAAAGAAATCATTACATGATGTTCTTCGTACCCTCGGTAGACAAACACACCTGTTATAAACCAGAAAATAATCGTTACTAAAGCGATAACTTGTACGATTCTTTTTTTAATATAAGCAATTGAAGCAAAAAATATTATACCTAATACGCAACTGATTGTGACAAAAATCCACATATCATTAAAATAAAACTGTTCCATTGCAAGCCATTGTTCAAACATTTTGACGTCCCCATTCTAAAGTCATTTAATTTATCTAGTATAATTTTATAACTATATGATATAATAATTCACATAATAGGAGAGTGTAAAATATCTTGTGTAAATAGAAAAAAGGAAGCCCCTTCTGTAGAATAGAGTTACCACACTACATTCACAGAAAAGAGGACTTCCCTATGAACAATCTTACTACAGATATCTTACAGACT
>NZ_JBGQQY010000042.1:0-18487 GCF_045528545.1 Ruoffia sp. FAM 26254 | reverse complement strand
GTTCATCCGTGGTAAGATGGGTGTAGGTCATTTGTGGTCACTCCTTTGTATTCTTTGGTCGGAATTACAAGTTGAGTGTACCACAAATGGCTGTTTTAGTTGTCTAGCTTAATTTTACAATCGGCGAGATATAATAGATTACATAACAATACACTTTATTAACAAATAAAAAAAGGAGAAAGCGATGTTAACACCCATCATTTTACTTATTGTCTTTACTCTGTTAAATGGTTTTTTCTCTGGTTCAGAGATGGCATTTATAACTGCAAATAAAGACAAATTAGAGAAAGAAGCCGAATCTGGGAGCAAAAAGGCTCAACTCGCATTAAAGCTATATTACAATCAAGATCGCGTTTTAGCGGTTGTCCAAGTGGCGATTACTTTAATCGGAACGTTAAACTCATCTTTTGCAACGAGTGGGTTATCACAATTCATTTCACCTTATCTAGGTGCACAAGGTGCGGCGATCGTTATTTCGCTCATCGTAACTGTATTAACTTTAATTTTCGGGGAATTATTACCTAAATCAATTGGGCAAGCCATTCCTGAAAAATATTCAAAGGCATCGGCACGTATTTTAAATCTGATTTACACGATTTTTAAACCGGTCGTTTGGTTTTTAACTGTCACGTTAAACTTCTTTCAATCGCTTCTTCCGATTGACTTTTCCAATGAAGATGAGAAATTAACTTTCTCAAATATCCGTGAAATTGTGATTCGAGGTGGTGAAGAAGGAGCGCTTGAATCGGATGAAGTTGGCATGATGCAAGGTGTTCTGAAACTGAACCGGAAAAATGTTCGTGAGGTGATGGTGCCTCGTAATCAAGCATTGATGATTGATATTAATAAAGAACGCGAAGTGAATCACGAAATCATCGTCAATTCGACATTTTCAAGACTGCCTGTTTATCAAGATGACAAAGATAATATTTTAGGTGTAGTTTTAGTGAAGGACTACTTGCGTGCGAGTGTCCTGGTCGGCGATTACACCCAAGTCGATTTAAAAGATTTAGCTCATGATCCTTTAAATGTTCCTGAAACTTTACTATTAGATGATTTATTCTCGCAAATTCAACAAACGAGCAATCATATTGCGGTTGTAAAAGACGAATACGGTCAAACCGTTGGACTCGTTACTTTAGAAGATATTATCGAGGAAATTGTTGGAGAGATTTATGATGAATATGATACGGTCGAAGAAGATGCTCTAGTGCAAAAACTAGACGAATCATCATGGCTAGTCAACGGTATTATGAATATCAATGACTTCAATGAATACTTTGGTACCATTGTGACAAGTAACGAAGTGGACACAATTGGTGGCTACTTCACATATAAATCCGAAATTATTCCAAGCGAAGATAAGATTGGCACATGCCTTGAAATTGAAATGCTGATGCTTGAATTAATGCAAGTCAATGAAGCAACTGCAACTCAATTAAAAGTTACTCGCATTAAAGAATAGCATAAATAAAGGCTCAAGAATGGTGATGAATTTATCACGGTTCTTGAGCCTTTTTAAATTATTTAGTTGTTGTCGCTAAATCCCAATAAGTGACTTTTCCGGTTCCATTTCCAGTTATTTGTATCTTATCTTGGTTCGCATCGGGATAGACGCGTGAAGTAAAGACGGCTTCACCATCATTGACAAAGATTTCTAATGAGGACGTATCAGAGAAAATGTGTAATTGCGATAGTGATTCAAGTGGAAGCGTGCGCTTACGACGACCGTAGCCACTTTCTCCATGTCTTAATGTTAGTTCCCCGGCTTGATAAGTTACCGAAGTATCTTGTCGCAGTTGTAGTTCAAAATCTTTCGGTCGTTCATCAAAATCAATCAATAGTTCGTAGACTTCACCTCTTAGTGTGTCAGCAGACAATTCAGTCAGTGAATACGACTGTTCTTGGCCACGCAGAGTTTGATATTCCACTAAGGGGCGTTGTTTTAACATGCCGTCTTCAAAGTTTAACTCACGCGGTAAAGCCATCGCATGTTGCCACCCTCTCGCAATCGTTGGGTTATTGTATTCCGGCTGAGTATCGCCAATGCCCATCCAAACCCACATAATGCGGCGACCTTGGTCGTCTTCAAACGTTTGAGGTGCATAGAAATCAAATCCATGGTCCAACTCTCTAAAATCTTCTTCCACTTGGAACTTTAACTCATCCCAGTTCACTTGCCCGGTTAAGTAAGTGGCCGCATGTGGGTTATGATAGTTGTATGTTGTTGGTAGGATTCCTTGTGGTGAAAAAACTAAGATATCTTTACCTGACACATTAAAGTAATCCGGACATTCCCACATGTACCCTTGCTCTTCATCCCCTTCTAGAAATATACCTTCATATTCCCAGTCATATAAATTAGGTGAGCTATAAATCAAGATGCTTCCCATATTAGTACGACGTCTCGCACCTAAAATCAAGTAATATTTTCCATTTAATTCAAATACTTTTGGATCGCGAATATGATCCGTAAAACCTTCTGGGTACGCTGAGTGCGGAATGATCATTTCTCTTGATTCAATTGTAAAACCATCAGGTGAAACTACATGGACAGTATTTTGTTCGCGTCCACTAAATGTATAATCATGGTCACCCTCATTTTTAACGTTACCTGTATAGAAGAAATGAATCTTATCGTCTAATACAATGGCACTGCCTGAATATACACCATCTTGGTCAAACGCTTGATCAGGTGACATAAAGATCTCTTCATCTTTAAATTGCACCATATCTGTCGACGTTTTGTGTCCCCAATGAGTTGCGCCACCTTTAGGGTCTTGGGGAACATATTGATGGTATAAATGATAGACGCCGTCAAATTGCACCGCCCCGTTTGGGTCATTCAACCAGCCTGTTTCAGGCATTTGGTGATAACTGAGTCGCCATGGATCTGCCTCTACACTTGGCTTTAGTTTTGCTTGAGCTGCTTGAATTTGTTTCCAGTTAATATATGCTTTTTTACTCATCCATTCGTCTCCTTTACCTCGATTTTAAACTTCTTCACGAATCGCTTTTCCTTGTAAACGAACTAAGATGAAACCTACTAGGAATGCTGCTAAGCTCACGATAATGTATTGTGTTAAAGCTGTTAAGCTACTTGTATAAAGTAATAATCCAGGAATAAAAGTAATTCCCATACCTGTTGCTGCTAAGTCGAAGAGGTAAATTAAAAATCCTCCAACCGCACCTGCAACAATCCCTGAACCAAATATACGCAGTGATCTCATGTTAACACCGAATAATAGGGGTTCTGTAATTCCAAATAAAGTAGGCACCGCTGAACTGATCATGTTTGTACGTTTCACTTGGTCCTTCATTAAAAAGGCTGCTCCAATTGCAGCACCAAATTGTCCTGCCATACTCACTGTAGTTAAAGGCTGAATCACATTCAATCCCGTATCACTCAGCAACGTTATTTCGATTAAACCAATTGAATGGTGTAAACCAGTAATAACAATTAATTGTTGAAGTGCTCCAAAGACTATGTAGCCAATACCTAACGGCGCATTGATTAAAGTGACGATACCATCAATGACAAAGCTTTCAATTACTTGAATGATTGGACCTAACAGAAATAATATAACACCAATTGTAATCGTAATCGTTAAGAACGGCGTAACAATCAGATCCATCACTTTAGGCACCCATGTACGTAACCATTTGTCCAATTTACTAATCATCCAACCCGCAAGAATCGCTGGGAAAATCGAACCTTGATAGCCATAAATATCAATCCCAAAAATATTCATCGGACTCGCACTGCCGCCTCGAACGTCATAGGCATTCGGTAATTGTGGTGCTACCATCATCAACCCAACAACAATACCCAACAACGGATTCCCACCAAATTTACGCGTTGCACTGTAGGCAATTAACACTGGTAAGAATGCAAAAGCCGTATCTGTTAGCATCGCAAAGAGTCCTGCAACATCTTCAGTCATCTCTAGACCAAGTTCAACTAGTAAACCACGCAGACCCATTAATAGCCCTGTCGTTACTAGCGCTGGAATTAAAGGCACTAAAATATCTGCTAAAATTCGAACAACTTTTTGAACAGGATTTAAGTTTGCATAAATATCATCTTTCATCGACCCATCATCATCTGAACTTGTTTTTCCTAAATATTCATCTAATTCTTTAGTGACTTCATTGACTTTTCCTGTACCAAAAATAAACTGATGTTGCCCTGTTGAGAAGAAATAACCTTTACTCTCTTCAATATTATCTGCTTTCTCTTTATCTAACTTACTATCGTCTTTAAGCACAACACGCAAGCGCGTAGCACAGTGCTCATAGTTTTTTATATTCTCTTTACCACCAATGACATCCAACAACTGTTCAATTGATTTATCATATTTCCCCATGTTTATCCCTCCAGATAATTACAAAACTTGAAAACGGAACCGGTTCCATTAAATAGTAAAGCAAACGCTTGCAAATTGCAAGCATTTTTTGTTATTTTATTTTTTTAGTGGATTGTTTTACATTTAATTGATTGGGCATCGTCTCCAGTAAGCTAACTGGATCCTCTTTCATCATTTGTTCGATCCGATTCAACGCTTTAATCCCTAAGCCATAAAATGGGTAATCGATGGTCGTAATACTTGGAAATGTATAATCAGATTCGCTATATCCCCCAAAACCGGATAAAGAAAAATCATCTGGAACAGATAGATTTAATTCGTTGGCTGCATTCAATATTCCGATCGCTATATGATCCGTTGCAGCCGCGATATAAGTTGCCTCAGTCGTTGGTAAATAGTCTAAAGCTTGTTGATAAGCTTCTTTTCTTGAGAAACTCGTCTCATGGAATGCTGCTTCAAAATCTGCTTCTTTTACTGTATCCATAAACCCATTTCGTCTCAAAACCCCCACCGCATTGTCCTCTTCTGTGACGCCGACGTATAATATTTTTGTATGCCCTAATTCCAAGGCATGTTCAGCAATCAATCTGCCAGCTTCATAATCTTGATGGACAAGACTTGGAACACCCTCAATTTTTTGGCCTAAAATGAGGGTGGGAATGCTTAATTGAGTTACTTGTTTCTTTAAGTCCTCATCCATCTTACTCGCGATGAGAATGATGCCGCCGACTTTTTGTCTTTTTAATAAAGAGATATTCTCTTTCTCACGTTCAATACTCAAGTTGGAATTGGTTAACATTAACTGGTAGCCTTTTTCATGCGCAACGTCATCGATCCCTTTTAACACTTGATTTGTCGATGGGGAATCGAATCTTGGCAGAACCACACCAATCATATTTGAGTGCTGGGCTTTTAAACTTTGGGCAAATTGATTCGGCACATAACCTGTTTCTTCGATGATGGCTTGGATTTTTTCACGTGTCTTATCACTCACAGATCCATTATTTAAATACCGGGATACCGTGCTTTTTGCCACACCCGCACGCTTCGCAATGTCATTTAATGTCGTCAATTCCTTCACCTCTTTATCTATTTAACATTATATTACCATATCGGACCAATGAACTCATTGTCCAAATTCAAATCCTAAGATTCCTTTAAAATAATTCGCCACAGTTCGGTTATAACTATCAAATTAGGTGAAATTTTAGTATATTAGAGATACTTAATTAATCATTGGAGGTCATTACTATCAAATTCGAACATAAAATGCGTGGAAATGTGTCATTTGGTGTTAACCCAATTGGGTGTAAACAAGAAGTGAATAATCAAATTGACTTTGTTAAAGAACAAGGTGCTTATGAAGGCCCTAAAAAAGTCTTAATCATTGGTGCGTCTTCAAGTTACGGCTTAGCGACACGTATTAGTCTCGCTTTCGGTGCGAATGCGGATACGATTGGTGTATCATTTGAAAAAGGTCCTAAATCAGAAAAAAACTTAGGGACAGCAGGTTGGTATAACAATATCTACTTTAAACAAGCTGCAGAAGCCGAAGGCTTAATCGCGAAAAACTTCGTCCAAGATGCTTTCAGTCACGAAACGAAGCAAGATGTTATTAAATACATCAAAGAAGAATTTGGTGGTAAAGTTGATCTGGTTGTATACAGTCTTGCGTCAAGTGTCCGCACAGATCCTGATACCGGCGAACGCTTTAATTCAGTGATTAAATCGATTGACCAAACAGTTGTCGGACCGAATGTAAATATTCAAAAACAAGAGTTCTTTGAGCACGTCTTAGAACCTGCGACAGAAGAAGAAATTGCCGATACAGTCAAAGTGATGGGGGGCGAAGATTGGCAATTATGGATGGAAGCTTTAAAAGAAGCAGGTGTCCTAGAAGAAGATGTTTTAACAGTAAATTACTCATACTTAGGTTCTGATCTAAACCGTCCTTACTATGGTGACGGAACGTTAGGTCAAGCGAAAGCAGACTGTGAAGTCAAAGCAGATAATATTAATGAATTATTAACTGATATTAATGGAAAAGCGACGATTGTGGTTGCGACGGCTGTAACAACCAAAGCCAGTTCAGTGATACCATTCTTCCCAGTGTATTGCATGGGGCTTTATCGCATCATGGCTGATAACGGAACGCATGAAACGCCAATTATGCACCAAGACCGTATTTACCGTGATATGTTATATGGTAATAATGCAGAGTATGATGACAAAGGACGCCTACGTCCAGATAGTTGGGAGTTAGATCCAGAAGTTCAAAAAGAAGCTGAAACATTAATTCACACGATTAATGAAGATAATTTCACTTCGGACAAAACTGGTTATAGTATCTTTATGAAAGAATATTTAAACTTAGCTGGCTTTGACGTTGACGGTTATAACGAAGCCGAAGGCGAAGAAACAACTCTAGATGATTTACTTGCTTTAGAATTCTAAAAATTCAAACAAAAAACAGTTCGCCTGTCCAACGCGAACTGTTTTTTGCTGTCTGAGGCCTTTCATTTGGCTTTTATTCACTATATACTTAAGATTAATTAAAGGATGATATTAATTCATTATAATATTATATTTAAGAAAGGATGAGGAGAATGAAAGCTGCCATTATTGTGGATAGTACTGCAGGCTTAACTGAAGAAACAGCGACGCTCTCGAATATTTACCAAATATATCTTAGTACCATATTTGAAGATGGGACTGTGTATATTGACTCGCCCGATGAGTCTTTAACGAAAGATTTTTACGATAGAATGGACACTGAGAAAAACCTGCCCAAAACTTCTCAACCCGATACGAAACAAATTTATGATTTATTTGAGCAACTCGTTCAAGATGGTTATGACACGGTCTTTGGTGTTTTACTCTCTGAGAAAATAAGTGGAACCTTTCAATCAATTCAAACGACTTCCAGAGAATTCAGCGATCAATTAGACATTCATTTAATTGACGCACAGTTGACTTCTTTTGTGATGGAGGCGATGGTACTTAATTTAGTTGAACTCATTCAACGTCAATTTGAACCAAATGACATTGTTACTCGTATCAAGCATTTGCTTGAACAATCAGCCTTTTACTTCACTCCAGCAAAACTGGATAACTTAGTGAAAGGTGGTCGCGTTAGCTCATTAAGTGGGTTTCTTGGCAATGCCCTCAATATTAAGCCCATCATTACAATGGGTGCAGAACACGATGGGCAAGTATATGTTCCGGAAAAAATCCGGACGAAGAAAAAGGCTCATGACCGCTTGTTTGAGATTGCGGATACACACATTCAACAATATCCAAAACACGCATATGTCGCGGTTGGCCATACTGGGGCTGAAGAAGATGCCCAAGTCATGCGCGACCGCATTCAATCCGCTTACCCTGATTTACCCATTCGAATTGGCTTTATTACGCCCGTTCTAGGAACTCATGGCGGGAGTGGTGCCATTTCAATCAACGTGGCCCCATTATTAAATCCTTCCGCATACTCCAATTAAATACGCGCATTTGCTAGCCATTCAGCAATCAATTTGACCGTCAGGTCAGGTTGATCTGCATAGAGATTGTGGCTAGCTTTTTGTATAACTTTATAATCGACATAAGAGTTTTGTCTCTCTTCCAGTCTTTGCATTTTAATCGGTAACTCCTCTTCGGAATCACTTAATAGCAATAAGGTCGGAGTTTTGTAATCCGGTCGGATAATCGTTAATTTCATCGCATCATTTAATTTCATTAGTTCCAACAAGCCTTCTTCAGATAACTCGTCGCCACCTATTTGACTTAGTACTTCTTTAGTTTCTTCCATAGATTCAGCCAGCGTTTTACCAACATCTTCATTCGTCAAGATTCCCCCATCCAACATAATCACTCGTTCAATTTGTGTTAGGCGGGTAGATAAGTAAGCAGCGATTTCGGCCCCGATAGAATGCCCCATCAAGATGATCTCTTCATCTGGAAAATACCCTTCAAAATAAGCTAGCAACTCTTCAAAATCATCAATCGTGACATCTTTCGCACCGAACTGTCCCGGTAAATCTAGATAAGTAAATTCATAGCCTTTTTCTTCCAATGACTCTCGTAACTCCAATGAATCTTCTCGACCGCCTCCGAAACCATTTATAAAAAATATTTTCTGGCTCATCTTTATGACCTCTTTTCTATAATGACTCTTCACCAGGTAGGTTGCGTTAGTATAACACATCGCCTTTAAAAAACATCCTTAAAGACTTTTACTTAATTTAACACTGAGCGAATGGCTTGAGTCCATTGTTCCATGCGTTCTTTTTCACGGCCGTTATTCAAACCACTTGTAGATAAGGCGCTGACAACGTCATAGGATTGAAAGACTGGTTGCTTAATAATTTCTTTATAGGCTGTTTTCCCATTCGCAATAATGAGTTTGATTGGTATACCCTTTAACACGATTTCAAAATCATTTAAGGTCGGATTCTTTATCTTATGATCTAAACTTCCCTCTCTTTTCGCCGTCGCATACACATCCCAAAGACCGATGCCGTGGGCTTGTAAGGTATCTAAGCGTTCTTGGTAATCAACTGGGTCTGGAACTTCTAAGGCGTTAAATACTACCCGCCAAAAGGCATTCCCGGGGTTACCGTAGTATTGCTGCTTTCGCAAAGACGGCACACCCGGATGGCTACCCAAAATGAGGATGCGTGTTCCTTGATTGACGACCGGTCCAAAACTATGTGTCTCTTCCATATCTCATTCTCCTATTCAACATTTTTAATGCAAAAAGCTCCTTCTAAAGAAGCCAAAGCTTGTACTTCAGAAAGAGCAACTAATTACTTATTAACTTAGTCTTTGATTGGTTTGTATTCGACTTCTAAACCTTTCTTCACAGCTGGACGCTCTGCAATGCGGCGAGCCCATTCTAATACCTTTGGATATGATTGGATGTCTAAGAATTCTGCTGAACCTTCGTATAAATCCCCTAGAGCAAGACGGCCATACCACGACCAGTTTACGATATCCGCAATTGTATATTCGTCTCCTGCAATATATGGACGTTTCCCTAAAGTCTTATTTAATAAGTCTAATTGACGCTTTGTTTCCATTGTGAAGCGATCAATCGGGTATTTCATTGGTTCTGGTGCATAGGCAAAGAAGTGTCCAAATCCTCCGCCAACATAAGGTCCTGCACCAATTTGCCAGAATAGCCAGTTCATCGTCTCAGTGCGACCATGAATATCTGTTGGAATTAATTTATTAAATTTCTCTGCTAAGTAAAGTAAAATCGAACCTGATTCAAAGATTTCTAATCGTGGCTCTTGGCTTTGATCAACCAAGGCTGGAATCTTAGAGTTTGGATTGATTTCGACGAAATCTGAACCAAATTGGTCACCGTCGCCGATATTTATTAAATACACATCATAACCAACATCCACACCTAATTCTTTTAACTCTTCAAACATAATGGTTGCTTTAATTCCATTTGGTGTTCCTAGTGAATAGAGTTGGAATGGCGCTTCTCCTACAGGCAATGTTTGTTCGAACCGACTCCCAGCAGTTGGGCGATTACCCCCTAAATCTGAATTTTCGTCTTCCCATTTCCACACTTTTGGTAATTCATATGCCGTCATCGTAACACTCCTTATAAAGTTTATTCGTAGCTTTATCATACTACTTTTACTGAGCTTTTCCCAAGTATTCGCTTAGAAACTATTCCCGCTAATTTTATATGTAATTTCACTAAGGTCTCTACCTAACTGTGCTATAATAGTCTTAAGCAATAATAATAAGGAGAGATTACAATTTATATATTAATCATTTCACTTGTGCTTATCTTGGCCTTGATTGCTATGCGCATTTCAAGTGATTTAAAGATACCACAATTACTTCTGTTCATGCTCTTAGGTGTTTCCTTTAATTTTTTTGGCGCAGATTTTACGAATTATAATTTTTCCAATCAAGTATCTTCCATAGCTCTGATGTTCATTATTTTCTATGGAGGATTTGGTACAAAATGGAAGATGTCAAAGCCAGTTGCAAAAGAAGCTATTACTTTAAGTTTCCTCGGAACGGTTCTAACCGCATTGATCACCGGACTCTTCGTTTATTTAGTCTTTGATTTTTCTTTACTTGAGGCTATGTTACTCGGTTCCATTATTGGTTCGACCGATTATGCCAGTGTATCGGACGTTCTCGTCTCTCGACGCTTAAAATTAAGATACAATACAGACTCATTACTAGAGTTAGAATCAGGATCGAATGACCCGACGGCTTATACGATGGTCGTACTATTCTCGACACTTCTTCAAGGAAAAAACGTCAATGTTCCTGTCTTAATTATCTTACAAGTTGGGATTGGTTTATTACTCGGCTTTGCTTTAGGGTGGGTATTCATCCGTATTCTCGACTACTTAAATACTCGAGAAAATATGGAAGTCATTCTGTTAGCTGCCGCTGCTTTATTCACTTATGAATTTACAAACCAAATTGGTGGTAACGGCTACTTAGCGGTTTATATCTTTGGTATTTATATTGGTAATAAAGAATTCGTTGGTAAGCGTGAAGTTGTCTTCTTCTTTGATAGCTTTACAAACTTAGCGCAAATTGGACTATTCTTCTTACTTGGTCTTTTATCTGATCCAAGTTCGATTATTGCTATGTTGCCGATTGCCTTAGTGATTATGTTATTTATGACATTTATTGCGCGTCCTGCCTCGGTTTATGGTTTAATGGCGCCCTTTAAGTTGAATAAAAACCAACTGCCTGTTATTGCCTTTGCCGGACTACGAGGAGCTGCGGCAATTGCGTTCGCCATTAGTGTGGTCAATTCTGACACACCATTCTTGAACGACCTCTATCATATTGTCTTTGATATTTGTCTGTTATCATCTCTCATTCAAGGAGGTTATTTACCAACCTTATCTAAGAAAATGGATATGGTTGATCCTGAAGATGCGTCTTTACGTAACTTCAACTCGTTACAAGATAAGAGTGACGTCGGCTTTTTAGCTACTAAGATAAAAGCAGACAGTGACTTAGTGAATACTTATATTCGAGATATCACACTGGCTTTTGATTTTATTATCGCAAAAGTCCTTCGTCACGGCGAAACGATTGTCCCGAACGGCGATGTGCAACTTAAAGTTGGCGATGTGATTGTCTTAGCTGGACGTTCTTACTTCGATGTGGTCGGAACGGACTTACTAGAATTTCGAATCAACAGCCACCACAATTGGGTTAATAAACAGATTAAAAATATTCGCTTAGAACGTGACTCCTTGATCGTCCTAGTCTTAAGAGGCGATAATGAGTTGATTGTTCCAAATGGGGATACAACTATTCTTGATCAGGATACCGTCTTAGTTTTAGAAGCATCTAATGCGAAGTAAATAGAAAAATAGCGAGGCACATATGCCTCGCTATTTTTTGTAGACGTTAACTTGAGTCAAACCAATCTTGCATTTAGATCAAGACCCTTTGACGTCATTAAACTACTCCTTCAAGTTTGTTATTCACTTACAATATACCATTCACTCCATCCTAAACTAAACATTATAATTTCAATATTATATTGATAACTTACTTTGTTTTATAATTAATAAATTATCGTCTCAAGTAGATATTATGGAAGTGAGAATGAAGTTAAATATCGCGTTTACAAATCGCGTTTATTTGATTCAATCATAATAAATTCTGGTAAATAATTCGGCGTACACCCTTTCGAAACTTTCTCATCTTTGTACAGGCCTGTATCTTCACCAATTATAACGCAACGTTTACGGTACTGTTCCTCATAAACCCCAATCCAGCCTGCTGTAAAGTTCATAGCCCACTGAACTTCTGGTTGCTCTTGACTAATTTTAGCTTCAATTGCAGTTACCAAGTCTGATGTATTATTTGGTGGTGTTTTCCCAGTCCATCTTAATCGCCCTTGATGATACCAGTAAGTCCGCCTTTGAAGTGCGTATGGACTATCCTCCCACGACTCCATGAGTGTCGTTAATTTCTTATTCTTTGTGAGCTGATTAGCTAACAACCAATCCATTAGATTGTTACTTTCATCATATGTATGAATTTGCATATCATCAACAAGTTCATCTAATACTTCTTCTGAAAGTAGTTTTTTGTCAATAATTAAAATTGATAAAAGCCTTGGTAAAAACTTACCACTCGACCAAAGTTCCATCGCCAGTTCATGATCAACTTTTATTTCTTTTACAATTTTTCGTAAGTCACCTAATTTTGTATTATCATCAATCTGTCGAAATATTGTTTCCGCTTTTTCAGAGGTCTGTATTACTTTGTTTTGATTCATCGAAATACTCCTTTAATTAAATCCGTGAGCTTTTAAATAATTATAGCTTTCTTCTAAACAATCGAAAGGATCTCCTTGGGATGTTTCTTATTCAGCAAAAGTATATTGGATCCCTGTTTCTTTAGTTGCCTGCCTCCTTGATGAATAGATTGCATCCAATATACAGAAAAAGAGCACATCTACAGAATAGTAAAACTATTCCATAAATATACTCTCACAATCAACGACCAAATAAAGAAAGCTTTGCTACCTGATCAGTTGACATAGTTTATCGCTCTTTTTTACTTACTCTCCCCAGAATCGGTAAGCAATGGCTTGACCTTGCTTGATTTTATCCCATTGCTGTTCCTGAGATAATTCATTCCCTCCATCACATGACGCGAAGCCACATTGATGAGATAAGTACAGATTATCTTTTGAAACATACTGAGTAGCTTTTTCTAATTGTTCATACACTGCAGCTTCATCATCTAATTTTGCCGACTTACTTGATAAGAATCCTAAGACTACTTCTGTGTCAGGCTTGTTTTTAAAGACGCTTAACGCACTTAAGTCTCCGGCACGCTCATCATCCCACTCTAAGTAGAAACGGTCATAGTTTTGTTTTTCTAAGAATAAATGCGCGATTTTCTCGTAACTTCCACCACCCATATTACGTGAATCATAGTTACCACGGCAATTATGCGTATAGACTTTTAGACCCAGTGAATGAGCATAGGCAATGACATCATTATTCAAATCAATGAATTCTTGGGCTAAGCCTGAGATTGATGAGTGATCAAAGTCAGTACCACTAAAAGGACTATGTGGGTTATCTTCAGCAAATAACTCCCATAAGCAGTCATCAAATTGGATAATCGTTCCACCTGCTTCAGCGAATTCTTTTAAGAAATCTTTGTAAGCTTGACTTAAATCCTTTTTGAATTCTTCTGCCGTCTGATAAACTTTCCCTCCGATTTCCTCTGACAAGCTAAGTTCTCCAAAAATATGTGACGGAGATGGAATACATTGCTTTAACGTTGCACCTTGGGGTGATACTTCTTTTAAGCGATTAAAGTGGTCGATGAATGTATGATTATGACCATGTAAAGGCGATTCAATTGTGATGCCGATATCCTTACGAGTTTCATAACTGCTCTCTTGATCCAGATCACGGAAGAAGTACCCATTATCCGCAATGTAGCGTTTAATACCATTTAAACCCCACACAAAATCAAGGTGCCACATAGATTTTGAATATTCGCCATCAGTCACTTCAGGTAAGCCATGTTCAATTTGTTGGCCAACAACTGCTTCCACGGCTTGATCTTCTTCTCTCTTATAGCCGTCAAAATCATTGTAAAATGGATACGCAATATCATCACGCTGTTCGATTTTCGTCTTATAATCTAATAATGACTCAGGACGTAATAATGATCCTACGGTCAAGAATCGGTTGGTTGAGTTAGCTGTTTTTGTCATTCATATTACCCCTTTTTAATTTGTTTCTAATAGTATAGAATACATGATGAGCTATTAGTAATATCTATTTTAGTTTGCTTAGCATAGTATTTAACTATGACCAAATAAAAAAAGGGGTGTTTCAATGAATCTAAAGCAAATAGATTATTTCTTGAAGGTTGTGGAGACGGCTTCAATTACTAAAGCAGCTGATGAATTATATCTTTCCCAACCGTCCTTATCACATGCGATTAAAGAGTTGGAAAAGGAAATGAATATCACGCTGTTCCACCGTAGTTCCAAAGGTGTGACTCTTACGAGTGAAGGCGAAGAATTCCTATTATATGCAAGGCAAATTAGCGAGCAAATTAATTTGATGAACCGCCGTTATAAAGACGATGAAGCACCGCAACAAATTTTTAGCGTGGCAGGGCAGCATTTTGCTTTTGTAGTTGATGCATTCGTCCGTCTGCTGAAACAATACGAAGACCATGACTATCAAGCGACATTGAAAGAACTTCGAACCTATGAAGTCATTGAAGACGTAGCTAATTTGAAAAGTGAAATTGGTATTATCTATCGCAGTCATTATAACCGTCAAGTCATCAACGCTGAACTAGAAAAAAACACATTCATTTCACACCACTTATCTCTGTTAAACCACATGTATTTATTTATAAAGATCATCCCTTAGCCGATTATGAAAAGATAGCTCTCTCTGATTTAGATACTTATCCAAAATTAAGTTACGATCAAGGGCACCACAATTCCTTTTATTTTTGGGAGGAAGTATTGGCCGACTTTGCTTCACGTAAAACAATTACAGTGAGTGACCGAGCAACTTTGTTTAATCTAGCTATTGGCCTAAATGGCTACACGATTAGCTCAGGTATTATCAATGCTGATTTGAACGGGAGCGATATTATTGCAAGGCCACTCGTCTCTTCCGAAACGATTGAAATCGGCTATATTACTAATAACATGCACACATTAAAACCAATCGCTCACATATTTCTTGAGATCTTGACGGAACGACTAGAAGTGTCTGTTGGGAGTAACTGATAATTTTTACTTTATTCATCGATAGACCATAAAACATAGACACACCTTAATTTACTTCACTTTTTTGTATTTATGTATTTAAATAGCATCATCAACTATAAAATCAATCGCAATGCTGTTAATACAGTTACGATAATAATAAATCGGCGGTACCATACATCATTGATACGCTTAATGAGCCAAATTCCGACTAAAGCACCGACAACAATGAATGGAATTGAAAACACCGTAAACTTGACTGTATCGCTGTTAATCGTACCCCAAAGAAAAATATGAAATGGCAATTTAATCAGATTAACTAGAAAAAAGAACCAAGCCACTGTACCAATCATTGATTCCTTCTTAAGCTGTTGAGTTAAAATATACACATTAAAGATGGGACCCGCTGCATTTCCAATCATTGAAGAAAAGCCACTCAAAGTACCGACAGCACCTTTGATAAGGGGATTGTCTGGCAAAACTATTGCTTCTTGTTGATATTCTCGAACGATTAAAAGAATAATACAGAGGATAACAATGATGCCGATAAGGAATTTGAATTGTGCATCATTGATCCAGTTCCCAACAATGGCACCCACAACTACACCCACGATACTGGCTGGAATTAATTTAAGTACATCCGCTATGTTTCCTTTCTTACCATACTTAAAGATTGCTATAAGATCGCCTACAATCACCATTGGCAACATAATACCTGACGAATTTTTACCCCCAAAAATTAATGCCATCATGGCGACAGCTGGTATTATTGCCCCTTGAATTCCAACCTTTGAGAAACCAACGATGAGCGCACTTGTAGCTAGCATTATTATTTCGAATACATCCAGTTCAAACATTCGTCCCCTCATCCGTGTTAAGCTCATTATAGAATATATAGTAAGCGTCTTCCAAACTTAGTTATTCAGTAGGTTGAATCAAATGCCTATATATCCTTTTCATGTTAGAATGAAAGTAAGAAACTATTGGAGGATGATATTATTATGAACCAAGAACTCGTTGAGATTTGCCTACGTGTTAGAGATATTGACGCTACTTTAGATTTTTATACGAATCTATTTAACTTTGAAGTGGCTAGTCGCAGAGAATTCCCTGAGAATAAGTTTGATTTAATCTACTTAAATTCTCCTGGATCATCTGTACAAATTGAACTGACTTATAATTATGATGCAGAACCATATAATATTGGGGACGGCTTCAGTCATTTAGGTGTGACTGTCAGCGACTTAGAAAAAATGCATGAAGTATGTAAAGCATCTACTTATGAAACTGGTGACTTAAGAGGTCTTACAGGTGGCACGCCAACTTACTTCTTCGTAACAGATCCAGATGGATATCGTATTGAAGTAAAACGAGCTAAATAAGTAATAATTAAAAAAATGTAAGTGTATTGGTTATTTTCCAACACACTTACATTTTTTCTTTAATTAACTAAACTTTTAGCTTTATCTCGACCAGACTCAGCTCGGTAAGCTTTATAATGTTCTGGGTCTTTTTTATAGAAATCTTGGTGATATGTTTCTGCTTCATAAAACACCTCTGCAGGAGTGATTTCTGTAACGATTGGTCTATCATAGGCTCCGCTTTGTTCTAAGGCTTCTTTAGACGCTTCTGCCTTTAATTTTTGTTCTTCTGTTAAGTAGAAGATACCAGGTCGATAGGATGAACCACGGTCAATAAACTGTCCCCCAGCATCTGTTGGATCACTAATATTCCAATAAATATCTAAGATTTTCTCATAAGAAATGATACTTGGATCAAATTCAATTTGAACTGCTTCAGTGTGTCCCGTTTCTCCACTTTTAACTGCTTCATATGTTGGATTCACAACATGCCCGCCTGTATAACCTGAAGTTACTGAATGAACGCCATCCCATTGATCGAATGGTTGAATCATACACCAGAAGCATCCACCTGCTAAAATTGCTGTTTCGTGTTGTTTTGTCACATTAATCCCCTTCTCTTCTATATATTCTAGTTCTTAGTTTTCTACTTCTGGTAAGGGCACATCGAACATTGGATATGTCTCACCGTTATATACTTCATGTATTTTCTCTTCAACATCATCTGTTTGGTAAATTTCTGCTATTTTTAAGTATAATGGGTTATCTTTATTCTCTTCTAAAGTTGTAATGGTATTGATGTACATTGGATTAACTTTATCCACATCTTCTGCATCATTGAAGATAGCGTCATTAATGGATAATCCTGCATCATTGGCAAAATTTGTATTAATTAAAGCTGCATCCACATCTGGTAAAGATAGTGCCGCAAAGTTTGGTTCAACAAGCACCATTTCTAAATTCTTAGGGTTCGCGGTAATATCTTCCTCATCCGCGTAAATTCCAACTTCATCATCAACTTCAATTAATCCAGCAATCTCTAAAGCTAAAAGTGCCCGTCCTAACGTTGAGGGATCGTTTGGTAAAGCAATGCTTCCGCCTTCTGGAATATCGTCTGGAGAGGTATGTTTCTCAGAATATAGACCTAAGGGCATTAAGATTGTATTGGCAATCGCATAGACCGTGCCGGCATTATCTTCGTTCCAAGATTTAATAAACGGATGCCCTTGGAAACCACTCATATCAAGCGAGCCATTTTGCAGTGCGACGTTTGGTTGATTGTAATCATTAAACAGAACCAGTTCTAAAGTAATTCCTTCCTCTTCCAAAGCTTTCTCTGCTACATATTCCCATAGTTCAAGTCCTGTATCACTTACAACACCGACGATGACCGTTTCACCTTCAAACTCTTTTGTTTCCTCAGCTGAAGCAGCTGGTAAAAGCCATTGGCCACTCACTAATAAGATACTTAATACGATACCAAATACACGTTTGATATGTTTCATTATATTCTCTCCCATAAGCTATTATTCTTCCAGACCTTGCAACTTTTTTGAATAAAAAAAGTCCCTTTTGTCAGAGATATCTCTAACAAAAGGGACGAAGAGTCGTGTTACCACCCAAATTTCTATTATCTTCACAAATAATAGCTCAATCAGTATCAATAAATACTGCACACTGTATCGGGTGTTCCCGTCTAAGAAGCGTTAACCTCTTAAACTGCTCCAAGCTCATCTTCACTCACGCTTAAACTGCCCTTTTTCACCGAACCAGGCTCTCTGTACTTGTTAAGTCGTTTCGCTACTCTTCTCTTCATCACAGTCGCTTATTAATCTATTGTTTTATATATTATGCGTCTTCATTAAAATTGTCAGGGAGTGTCAATAATTATGTGTAAATGAAGTACTCCTTCTATAAAATCGATTTATTAATTTGTTAATCTTTCAAACATTTTTTCTAGCTCTGCTTCAGCTTGTTGGAAGCCGCGGTGAATC
>NZ_JBGQQY010000041.1:0-18799 GCF_045528545.1 Ruoffia sp. FAM 26254 | reverse complement strand
ACACCTTTACCATATCAGAATGGGGTTCTTTTTTCATCACTTAACAGGTGAAAATGAAAAAGTAAATTTAAGCTGCCGTTAGGCAGTTGGCACATGTTTCAACGAAAAGTATGAATTGTTCAGGATATATACTATTGTTAAAGGATAATCTTGATATAGTCTAGTTTGAAAGGTCAAATGTGTTTTAGTAATAAAAAATAGAACGCTTGGATTTACAAGCGTTCTTTCATTTAAATAATTGCACAAAAAAAAGGCACATAGCTTCACCACTTATAGCTGCTACCTTCCGGTCCTGACTCATTCATGGTTCCACTATTGCCAACACTTATAATAGCATAAAAGACACTCGAATGCAAAATCTTTTTAGCATTAATTATCGATTTCTAATATTTCTTCCTGCACTAATTTACGAAGGACTGGAATAACCTCTTCTTCAAACCACGGATTAATCTTTAACCAGCGCTGATTCAAAGGCGATGGATGTACTAGTGGGAAGAACTCTGGCAAGTAATCTTCATAATGGCGAACAGTCTCTGTTAAATTTCGTTGACGTGTTTTTTTAAGATAATGCTTTTGTGAGTAATTTCCAATCAACAGAATTGTCTTCAGATTTGGTAACTCATCGATGATACGTGGATGCCATTTCGGTGCAAACTCTTTTCTAGGCGGAACATCCCCAGTCTTAGCCTTACCTGGATAATAAAAGTCCATAGGTAGCTGAGCAATTTTATTTGATTCATAGAACTGTTCACGAGTCAGTCCCATCCATTCCCGCAAACGGTCCCCACTGGGATCATTCCAGAATAATTGCGTTTCTTCCGCTTTACGTCCTGGTGCTTGGCCAATAATCGCCATTGTTGCTTCTTTCGGCGCTTTGAATAAAGGTGGTACCCCGCGTTCAGTATAGGCTCGATTCAATTCATCTTCCATGATTTCTTGATAGATCTTATCCATCATACTGTTTGTCATCCTTCCATTTAATTAACAAGTTGTCCACAATTTACTTTATGTTAAAAATACAGCCCCAAATCCTATCATTATAGGGTAATTTCTATTAAAATATGTGATTAATGCTTCAATTTATCAACAATTAGGTAGTTATCAACAGCTCAGTCTGTGCATAAGTCTGTTGATAAGTCATTTTTCTGTGCATAGTCGAGAGTTTTGAACAGATGTTCCCGTTTTTATGGGGGTTATGCACATCAATCTGTGGATAACTTTATTTTTTTCTTATTTTCACGTAATTCTCTAAAGAAATTGGTTAAAAGTTGTCCACATTCCTCAGCTAAAACTCCTTTAATCACTTGAGGTTGGTGATTAAACCGCTCGTCTTCCAATAGATTCATGAGTGTTCCACCACAACCAGCTTTTAGATCCACTGCTCCGTATACTACATTCTCTACCCGTGAATTGATAAGGGCTCCCGCGCACATTGGACAAGGTTCTAATGTGATATACATTGTTGTCCCTTCCAGTCGCCAGGCATCAAGCGCTTTATTCGCGGCCTGAATGGCCTTAATTTCTGCATGACCTGTAGCATCTAACTCCAACTCACGGACATTATGCCCTCTGGCAATAATTTCACCGTCTTTAACGATAATCGCGCCAATCGGGACTTCTGCCTTCTCTTTAGCCACTAGCGCTTCTTTTATCGCTTCTTCCATCCACTTTTCATGCTCTAATCGCACCGCTTCTTCCATTTCAATTGCCTCTAACATATTTCACCTCGTAATATTTATATCTTTTCATTCGTTATGCACAGCTTCAATTATTTTTCACACAAAAAACCGAGCAAACCACTTCACTCTTCAGTGTACATGATTCACTCGGATTTATTAACTCTTTTAGAGATTATTCAAAATACTCTTGAACACGGTCAGTCACGTCAGAAGACATGTCTTTTGCACGATCCATAATTGAAGAGAATGCATCAGATGCTTGGTCTTTAACGTTTCCAGCACCACTTGCTAACTTAACGATTGTATTTACTTCAGAATCACTTAAGTTATCAACAGCATTTACTAAACTATCTGAACCATTTAATTTATGTTTTACAAATAATTTAGCGCGCTCACGGTTCACAACACCTTCAACTCTATGACGCACGTCATCGTTGTAGTACATCATCGCTGCAATTCCGGCAACTGTTGCAGCTGAACCAAGTAATACTAAGCCAAGTGACACATTATTTCTTTTTTTACTCATTTAAAATTCCTCCTTTTATGCTATATAAATTTATAACATCTTCATATTCAATGATAAGTATATTATAGCATAAAACGCTATCACAACCTATTAAAGCGACTTGCTATAACGCAATGTTTTATATTATATTGCGGTAAGATACTATTAGAACACGTTATTGTAGTAAATTTAATTTTAAAATTTATAGTTGAAAATTTATTTAATATCGCTTACCCTTATCTAGCAAGATTTGCGCGAACAAAAGGCGAACAAAAAAATTTGATTCTTAGTTTACTCTGGATAAATACGATATATTGGGTTAGAATACAGTAGCAGCACAATATATAGTGCTAACGGAACATTTTCACAAAGGGGTAATATAAATATGACTCAAACAACACATCAACATGTGACATGGAACAAAGAACAATTAAATAAAGCTATCGAAGCATTTCCACAAATCTTCCCTATGACAAGCGATATGAATATTACGCACAGCGGGGTTTCAAGAATGGTTATGTTAGATCGTTACTCATTTAAAGATGCGGCTAAATCAACGTTAGCGGTTGGAGACCTCGTTATCTTAACGGTTAAAGCAGATCCTAAATACCCAGCGAGAGGGATTGGGATTGTGCAAGCCATTGATACGGCTAACAACGAAGTCCTTATTTGGATTGAAGAAGAATACCGTGGTTCATTAGAAGATGAAACTGAACAAAAGACCGGACTTGTCACTCGCAAAATCGAAACGATTGATAAACCGTTAGAAATTTATTATGAACAGATCGCAAAGCGTACTGCCAAAGGTCTTTCGGATGTTGAAACAGATACAGTTAAACGTGAAGAATTAAATGGTCAATACTATACACAATTGAAAGAAATGAATTTTGTTCCCGCGGGTCGTGTGCTTTACGGGGCAGGAACAAATACTGATGTAACTTACTTTAACTGTTATGTGATGCCTTTCATTCCAGATTCACGTGAAGGTATCTCAGATCACCGTAAAGAAGTGATGGAGATTATGAGCCGTGGTGGTGGTGTCGGAACGAACGGTTCAACACTACGCCCTAGAAACACTCTAGCTCGCGGGGTTAACGGTAAGTCATCTGGTTCAGTTTCTTGGTTAGATGACATCGCTCAACTGACACATCTTGTAGAACAAGGTGGTAGCCGTCGTGGTGCACAGATGATTATGTTAGCTGATTGGCATCCAGATATTATTGAATTTATTATCTCAAAAATGCAAAACCCACGCGTTCTACAATATTTAATCGAACAAACTGATGACGAACAGATTAAAACATTAGCAAAAGAAAAACTGAAGTTCACACCATTAAACCAAGCTGAAGTAACGATGTACGAAAATATCGTTCGTTACAAAACAATGCCAGGTTTAGGTGGCTTTTCAGAGCAAAACATTAAAGATGCTCAAGCTAAACTACGTGATGGCGGAACTTATAGCGTGAATAACCCAGAATTCTTAACAGGAGCGAATATTTCCGTGACTTTAACTGATGATTTTATGGAAGCTATTGACCAAGATGGGGACTGGACATTAAGATTCCCAGATGTTGAAAATTACACTGAAGCTGAAATGGTCGCTTATAATACTGAATGGCCAGACCACGGTGATGTGCGTGAATGGGCAGATAAAGGCTACGGCATCAAAAATTACCGTACAATCAAAGCCAAAGAGCTTTGGAAGTTAATTAATATTTGTGCAACATATTCAGCTGAACCCGGTATCTTCTTTATCGATAACGCGAATAATGATACAAATGCGAAAGCATACGGTCAAAAAGTTGTCGCGACAAACCCATGTGGTGAACAACCTTTAGCACCTTACTCGGTATGTAACTTAGCTGCAGTTAACTTAGCGAACATGGTCAACAAAGATACGCATACCGTAGATTTTGACCGATTAATTGAAACAGTGAAGACTGGTGTACGTATGCAAGATAACGTGATTGACGCGACGCCGTATTTCCTAGAAGAAAATAAAAAACAAGCACTGGGCGAACGTCGTATCGGTCTAGGTGTTATGGGCTTAGCTGACTTACTCATCTATACTGAACACGTTTATGGATCAGAAGAAGGAAACAAAATTGTTGATGAGGTATTCAAAACAATCGCAGTATCTGCTTACGAAGAATCGATTGCTTTAGCAAAAGAAAAAGGCAGTTTCCCATTTCTAATCGGCGAAAATGATGAAGAAACTCAAGTTCTTCGTCAAAAATTCGTTCAAACAGGCTACATGCAAAAAATGCCGGATCATATCCGTGAAGGTGTCTTAGAACACGGTATTCGTAATTCACACTTATTAACTGTTGCTCCAACTGGAAGTACAGGAACAATGGTTGGTGTAGCAACTGGATTAGAACCTTACTTTGCTTTCAAATACTTCCGTAGTGGACGACTTGGTAAATTTATCGAAGTGAATGCTGAAATTGTTCAAGAATATCTTGATGCACACCCAGAAGCAGACGCTGAAAATTTACCAGAGTTCTTCGTTGAAGCTATGTCACTTGCGCCAGAAGCACACGTTGATGTTCAAACAACGATCCAAAGATGGGTTGATAGTTCAATTTCTAAGACTGTAAACGCACCTAAAGGTTACCAAGTCAGCCAAGTTCAAAGTATTTACGAACGCTTATACAAAGGTGGCGCTAAAGGTGGAACGGTCTATGTGGACGGGTCTCGTGACTCACAAGTATTAACACTTGCGGCTGAAGAGAATGAAGCAGAAAATATCGAATTATTCCCAATGAAAGAGGCCCGTATCGTTGATGACAGTAACGAATTAAGACAATTAGTTGACCTAGCTGAGTCAGAGCACGTTAAAACACAAGGGCATACAGATGACGTTGTCTTTGGTTCAGATATCGGAGATACTTGCCCAATTTGTCGTAGTGGAATTGTTCAAGATATTGGTGGATGTAATACATGTACTAACTGTAACGCACAATTACGCTGCGGTTTATAATAAGGAGTATACTTATGCAAATTTACACACGGACAGGTGATCACGGTACCACTCGCATCATCGGTGGAAAGTCTGTTCATAAAGATAGCCAACAAGTCGAGGCTTACGGAACGGTGGATGAATTAAACAGTATTATCGGGATGATTGTTGCTTTAGAAGAAACGCCTAGTGATATGAAAGAAGAGCTCATGCGCATTCAACACTATTTATTCGACTGCGGCAATGACTTAGCAACACCCGAAAAACATGATAAGTATCCATATCGTACGAATGCAGACCTGGTAACTTGGTTAGAAAGCCGCATCGACGAGTATGCACCGATCCCTCCAACAGTTGAATCATTTATTCTACCAGGTGGAACACAACTCGCTGCTCAACTTCACTTTGCACGCACCGTTACAAGACGCGCCGAGCGTCGGATTGTTAGCTTGCAACAAGAACAGACGATTAATCAGCATGTATTAAAGTTTATTAACCGTCTATCTGATTACCTCTTTGCCCTAGCACGTGTGGCCAATAGCCAAGCTGGTGTCGAAGACGTCTTGTATGAACGAAGCGGACGTGTCTTCCATACTGAATTGACAAAAAAAGATATACCAAAATAATTTCAAAAGAGCCATCAGAAAAATTTCTGATGGCTCTTTTATGTGTTACAGTTGCAAAGTCTCCTATTCGTTATCCTTTTGAAGTTATAAATCGTTTTTGAATAATTGGCACCAGTGTCGGCTCCAGCACTAAAAAGAAGGCCACATTCCCAGCCGCATGCATTAAATCAAATGTAATCCCTTGGGCATAATAAACCCAGAAATTAACGACACCAAACATTTGTGATGAAAATAGTGAAATAACAAACCCGTAAATTAATCCAGTCGCTCCAGCGAACAGCGCAAAGATTACTCTTCGCGCACTCTGATGGTCCTTTAATCGATTGTATAAAGCCTTTAGAGCACTTGTAAGTAATACAATGATGCCATAGGCCATAATTTGATAAAGTGTCCAAGGACCCATTCCAAGTAGCATATTCGAAATGACCATCGAAGTGATAGCTACTAGGAGTCCATCCAAAGTTCCCATCGTTAAAGTAATAATTATTAAAATCACTGTGACAGGTTGTACATTTGGTATAAATTGAAAGGCAATTCGCCCAATATGACACAGAGCGGTCAGTAAGGCCAGTACTGCTAGACGCTTAACTGTGAAATACTTACTCATCCTTCGAAGGCTTCAAGTTTCCACTCGACTAAGTCACCGTCTGATAACTCTAATTCAGCCGCTCCAACTTCAGCCATCTCTCCGTTTAAGTCAAACAACCAGTATTTCCCTGCCTCTTCATCCTGTTCGTATCCGTTAATTGCAGAGATAAAGCCGTCAGCTTCTTCAAGTTCATAATGCTCTTTCATCACATCTAATAGAATCGCACCTTCTTCAACTTCTAGAACTTGTTCGCCTTCGTCAATTTCTTCTCCATCAACTGTTACTGATACAGTCACTTCAGCTAATACCGCTTGTTCACTTGATTCAACCGGTGTTGAAGTAACTTCTTCTGTCTGTGTCGTTTCACCACAACCAACTAATACTAAAGTTGACGCTAATAATAGTAACCATTTTTTCATTCTAAATGCCTCCCATATGATTTTGTGACAGATGACAGTATTCACTTCAAACTATTTGGAGAGAAAAGCATGGGTTTATTCGAATGGATCGGATATCACTCACTATTTTGCCTCGAAATAGTATGTCGGATAAGTATGCTTGAATAAAGATCTGACTCCATGCTTTTCGCATGATTACAGTGGCGGGACCGTCTCGGAATTTAACCGAACTTCCATATTCAAACTACTTTAAATTTGTATCTATCTCTCTTTATAATAATTATTAATGAAGGACAATGCAAGTTAATTGTCAGTAAAAATAATTGGTCAAATGATGAATTGAGTATTATAATCTTTATATTCGCATTTTTTGATTGCAAATTTTTAGACGAAGGAGTTAATTGATTGGACAATTTTATGATCGGATTCAATGCAGTCATGCCAATGATGCTTTACATGGCTTTAGGTCAGTTTTTTACACGCGCAGGTTTCATTAAACAAGACGCTTATGCTCAGTTTAATAAAGCGATTTTTTCTATTTTACTGCCATTGAATTTATTCTCAAATGTTTATAATACGAATATTGCGACGGATTTTAATGGGTTAACTTTATCTTTTAACATTATTTTTGCTATTGTTGCATTTATTATTTTGGCTTTTATTGTACCTATTTTCGAAAAATCAAATGCAAAACGAGGGGTCATTCTTCAAGGTTCGATTCGTTCAAACGCGATTTTATTCGGTTTACCAATGGGAATAGCTTTACTCGGTCAAGAAAATTTAGGGATGGTAACGATTGTTCTAGCAACCATTGTGCCTTTAAATAATATCTTCTCTGTAATTGCTTTTTCAATTTATACTGATGAGAAATTCTCATTGAAACGAACAATTAAACAAGTATTGACTAACCCAATGGTTATCTTTACTTGCGCAGGGGTAATTGTTGCAGTATTAGGATTCAAGTTCCCTAATGTGATTGAAACGACGATGGGAAATTTAACACGTATGACGCCGCCGCTTGCACTCATTGTTATGGGTGGAACGTTTAACTTTGGTAAACTAAAGGATGCTGACTGGTCTCTTTACGGAACTGTTCTTGCACGATTAGTAATTATTCCTACGATTGCTTTATTTATTGCAGGTGGTTTATTAGACTTTCGTGGAGCTGACTTAATATCAGTCTTAATCGCGACGGCTGGACCAACGGCTGTATCTAGTTATGCTCAAGCAGTTGTCGCCGGCGGTGATGGCGATTTAGCAAACCAAATTGTTGTCTTCACAACGGTCGCTTCAATGTTCTCGCTTGTTGTGTTTATTATGATTTTAAAGAATTTAGCTTATTTCTAATACGATGGGCTATCAAGGAAACACCAGACTTTTCTGAAGTTTGGTGTTTTTTATGCTTTTTGGATCTTAAGACAAATGGACTTGCGGTTCGTCTTTAGTTGAGCTAACTCAAGACAAATGGACTTGCGGTTCGTCTTTAGTTGAGCTAACTCAAGACAAATGGACTCGCCGTTTGGCTTTAGTTGAGCTAACTCAAGACAAATGGATTCGCCGTTCGTCTTTAGTTGAGCTAACTCAAGACAAATGGATTCCCCGTTTGCCTTTAGTTGAGCTAACTCAAGACAAATGGACTTGCTGTTTGGCTCTTGTCACAGAAAAAAATCGTGTCAGCGAGATTCCTCTCACCGACACGATTCATCTGTATTATTTAGAACGGTTATTGATATTGATTGCTCCTTGGCGGCCACCAATGGTGATGTTATCACCTAGTTTGATATCTCCACTTAGCATCATTTCACTTAACTCGTCTTCTATTTGTTTTTGAATTGCGCGACGGATTGGTCTTGCTCCATATTCTGGATCGAAGCCAGCGTCAGCAATAATTTCTAGAGCTGTCTCTGTTACACGGGCTTCAATCTCAAGATCATGTAGACGGTTGATGATATCTTGCGCTTGTAATTTAACAATCTCTTTAATTTGATCTTTAGATAATGGGTGGAAGACAATAATTTCGTCAATACGGTTAATGAATTCTGGACGGAATCCACGTTTTACTTCTTCCATAACGCGTGCTTCCATTGCCTTGAAGTCATCTGTATAGTCCACAGCACCGAATCCGACTGATTTGTCATCACGAAGAGCTGTTGCTCCCATGTTCGAAGTCATGATGATAATTGTGTTACGGAAGTCGACACGACGCCCTTTACCATCTGTCATATGACCATCATCAAATACTTGTAATAACATGTTAAATACATCTGGATGGGCTTTTTCAACCTCATCTAAGAGAATCACACTGTAAGGTTTTTGACGAACTTGCTCAGTCAATTGACCTGCTTCATCATAACCAACGTATCCTGGAGGTGAACCTACTAAACGAGACACACTGTGTTTTTCCATGTATTCAGACATATCCACACGGATCATATTGTCCTCGCTACCAAAGATAGATGAAGCTAAAGATTTCGCTAATTCTGTCTTACCTACCCCAGTTGGGCCTAAGAACATAAATGACCCAATTGGTCGTTTAGGACTCTTCAAGCCACTGTATGCGCGGCGGATCGCTTTAGATACTGATACAACAGCATCATCTTGACCGATAACACGTTCATGCAACTCTTCTTCTAAGTGAACAAGACGTTTTGATTCGGCAGCATCTAATTGTTTTACTGGGATACCTGTTGAAATAGTAATTACTTCTGCGATATCTTCAGGACTCACTTTAAGAATTGCTTCACCTTCACCCTTATCTTTGCTTTCTGCTTTCGCAGCTGCTTCGATTTGAGTTTCAACTTTTTGTTCTTCTTCACGGATTTTGGCTGCAGTGTCAAAATCACGGGCTAAGATAGCTTTTTCTTTTTTATCGGATAATTCGCCTAATTTTTTCTCAAGGTCGCTTAAGTTTGTACTGTGCGTCGTTGCATCAATACGTACTTTAGCTGAGGCCTCATCAATTAAATCAACGGCTTTATCTGGTAAGCGACGTTCAGTTAAGTAACGTGTACTTAATTTAACCGCTGCTTCGACCGCTTCATCAGTAATTTCTACATTGTGGTGTTTTTCGTAACGTTCTTTAAGTCCATGAATAATTTGAACAGACTCTTGTTGAGTTGGCTCATCGATTTGAACTTTAGAGAAACGACGTTCTAAGGCTGCATCTTTTTCAATGTGTTTTTGATATTCATCTAAAGTAGTTGCACCAATGATTTGAATTTCTCCACGAGCTAATGCTGGTTTCAGGATGTTTGCTGCGTCAACAGCACCTTCGGCTGATCCTGCCCCAATTAATGTATGTAACTCATCAATGAAGAGAATTGTATTACCATCTTCAGTAATTTCTTCAATGATTTTCTTCATACGTTCTTCGAATTCACCACGGTATTTCGTTCCCGCAACAAGTGAACCCATATCTAACATCATTAAACGTTTGTTAGCAATGTTTTCAGCCACTCCACCAGATACAATACGTTCTGCTAGACCTTCGGCGATTGCCGTTTTACCAACACCAGGCTCCCCAACTAATACGGGGTTATTTTTTGAACGGCGACTAACAATTTGTATGATACGACGGATTTCATTCGCACGTCCAACCACTGGATCTAACTTCCCGTCACGCGCTAATTGTGTTAAGTCACGTGCAAGTGAATCTAAAGTTGGTGTTGTCGAACTTGTCGCTCCATTTTGTTGCTGTTGTTGTTTTTGACGTCCACGACGGCTATTTTGAACGCGTCCTGTTGAATCGTTCACACCAACCATTTCGTAGATTGTTTTTCTTAATTCATTTAAGTCGATACCTAAGTTCTTTAATAGAACTGTTGCTAAAATTTCTTCTTTTAACATGCCTAGTAATAAATGCTCTGTTCCAACTTTTGGCACACCTAAACGTTTCGCATCATTCGATGCATTCATAATAATTTTCTTCGCACGTGGTGAGTATGGAATAACAATATCCCCTTGCATACGTGGAGCATTCACTTTACCGTGAATAATTTCTAATTCAGTTAGTAACGTTTGGTAATCTGCACCCATGCCACGTAAAGCTTTTCCGGCAATACCTGACTCTTCACGAGCTAGACCTAATAAGATATGTTCTGTGCCTACAGCCTGATGTCTTAAGTAATACGCTTGCTCAGCAGCAAAAATCATTACTTGGCGAGCACTTTCAGTAAATAATTCTTCAAACATACTTTCACCTCTTTATTTATATGTAATTCGTAATTGTTCTAAAAACTTCGACAGAATCAAAGCTCTTGCTTCTTGTTCATGTAACGAGATTGTTTGTAGTAATGCTTTATCAATCACTGATAGTATTAATGCGCCTTCTCGTTCTGTCATTATACTATGGTTGACTAATGTTTCAATAATATTGATTGCACTGCGGTGATTTATACGCGGTCCTATCATTTGGATCATATCGTCAAGGGCGTCGATTTCATCAACTAACTCAACTTTTAGAATCCGTATATAGCCCCCACCACCTCGTTTACTTTCTACCATATAGCCATGTTCTTGAGTAAAGCGTGTATTAATAACATAGTTAATCTGTGAAGGTACACAATCAAATTGTTCTGCAATATCACTTCGTTTGATTTCAATTCTTTCACTATTTTTCAAAAAGCTTTTTAAATAAGCTTCAATAATATCCGACATATTTCTTTGTGCCACTATGATCCCCCTTCCACTAACATTGACTATCTTTGACTATTATATAATAAAAAGACTTTCTCGACAACTATTCAGTTTAAGGAAAGAGGACTTTAATGAAGTGAGTATGTGTCTTCTGACCTTCTTTGACCATTATAGCATATCTATTAAAAAATCAACATTTTGAATTGAAAAAGAGCCCTAAATCTATCTTAGATAGACATCAGGGCTCCATTTTGTTTAAATATCTTGAATATCTTCTGGTGTCAATATTTTATGACGGAGGGCTTCAAAGGGTTTCAATCTTAAGCCTTCTTCTTCATATTCATTCATTAGAGAACGCTCTTTGGCTTCTTCCCGAATCTGTTTACGGTAGCTTATATCCAAACTAAATAGTTTATAGATTGTTGCAAAGACCGGTACCCCAAGTAAAATCCCTGAAATTCCGAACAAGCCCCCACCGACAGTTACCGCTGCTAAGACCCACATACCTGGAAGGCCGATTGAATCACCGACCACACGCGGATAGATCAAATCTCCTTCGAGTTGTTGAACAACAATAACGAAAATGAGATAGATTAATGCATTAATTGGCGATACGGCAAATTGAATAATCACACCAACAAAGCCGGCTAGAAAGGCACCTACTAAAGGAATAAACGCTAAAGCTCCTTGCAAGGCTCCGAGCATGGCTGCATATGGCATTTGGATGGCCCAAAGTCCAAGCGATACGATGAAGCCTAGAATAAAAGCCTCAATGACCGTTCCTGTAATATAGTTGGAAAAGACATCGTCAGTCACATTCAAGATGTTCTTAACAATTCTTACTTGCTCATCACTCAAATATGAAATCAGGATATCATTGAAATTTTTACCCAGCTTTTCTTTCGACACTAAAATATAAAGGGCAAACATCACTGACAATACAAAGGTTGTCACAGCTGAAGCTGAACTAGATAAAAGTGATACAGAAGACTCCGCTACACCTCGAAGCAGTCGGTTTCCAATCTCAGCAAAACTAGACATCACACTACTCCAATTAAAGTCCACTTGTTCTATTAAATCATTAAACATCGGAATAAGATGCTGTTGCTCTTCAACCCAAGTTTGTAAGGAATCTGTCACTGTTGGTACAGCCTCAACTAAAGTAATAACAGCCGTTACAAGTTGCGGAACAACTAAACCAATGATTCCCGCAACGACTAAAGTAATGACTAAAATTGAAAGTACAATCGCCAGCGGACGGCGAGTGTGTTGCAACCATTTTTTATCCGTATTGGGATACAATCTTTTCTCAAACTGGTTCATGAGTAAGTTCAAAACGTAAGCCATCATTCCCCCTAAGACAACTGGGAAAGCAACTTGCCAAACAACTCCAAAGGCACTTGCTACTTGTGACCAATTGAAAATAATTAAAATAATAACCGCAATAAATAATATCTTTGCTATAAATTGCTTCTCAAGTTTAAAATGATTCAAAAAAACACCTCTCTCTTAGTTATAGAATAGGCTAAGAGAGAGGTGTAGTCAATTAAATTTGTTTATTGTTTCTAGTCTTTATTAGACAGCATTATTATGTGTTTCGCTTGCTGTTTTAGCACCAGCATGTCCAGCAAAAGCTGTAATAAACATCGCTACTAAAAGTCCAACAAAGATATACAATGAGTATTTAGATGTTTGGTTAGAGACATCTTCAGCAACTTGTGCACTTTCAGCAAAAGCTTGTTCAGCTTGTACTTGTAAGTCTTCAACTGCTGTTTGTGCATCATTCAATGCTTGTTCAGCTTCTTGACTTGCTTGTCCATAAGCTTCTTGGATATTCGTTACTGCTTCTTCTGCTTCTTGTTCAGATAAATCAGTATTATTTGAGATTGCTTCAGTTAAAGCATCTTCATCTAATTCTTGACCGATTTCGTCAATACGACCTTGGATATTGCTAGTTACGTTCTCAATCTCTTGTTGTGGATCTTGTCCATTAACAACAATATTATAACCTGCTGTGGATACATCATCCATTGTCGCTTGAACTTGATTATCTAAGTAATCAGGTTGTAATTGTTCAATTTCAGTATCTTCTAATACATCTGTCACAGTTTGTTCTAAATCTTGTGAATCAACATTGATTTCTTGAGCGATTGAATCAAATGCCTCTTGAGATAATGATCCAACAGTATCAGCTGTTCCTGAGATTGCATCTCCTGCAGCTTGTCCCGTATAGCCTAAAACTGTTCCTAAAGAATTAAATGCCATACCAACTGCGGATGTCATTAAAGTAAACATCACAATGACACTGACTGCCCAAGTTAAGAAACCATGGATAAAACCCGCTCGATTAGCTGTAATCCCTGTTACATAACCAGCGACTGCTAGCGATACGATTAATGCGATAATGATCCAAATAACTAAACCAATCCCGACACCATCTAATGGGTTTTGGCTTGTAAAATCAGGTACGCCAAAGCCAACCGCTGCTCCAATTAGGGAGAATAAAATACTAATCGCCACGAACGTTACAACTCCAGCGAAAATCGCACGCCAAGACATGTTATTACCCGCTTTTTCATTAATTCCATCTAATATATATTTCTTCATCTTCTTCACTCCTACTTCATAATTATTACATAAATAATCATATTACATTTAGATGACAAGGTCAATTATAACAGCTTGAATACAGCAACTACCTTCATTCTGTTTATTGAATATTGCAACAATATATATATGCATAAGGCATAATATTGTTTCGATTAAATGATAGTTTAAGCCTGTCAAATCCGTGTTATACTATAGCAAAGAGGTGAGTAAAATGATTGAAACAATGCTCGGTGATATTACTCAAGTCGATCAAGTAGATGCGATTGTTAATGCTGCCAACCATAGCCTTCTGGGCAGAGGTGGTGTCGATGGTGCGATTCATCGCGCGGCCGGCCAAAACTTTTAGAAGAAACTCGAACACTTGGCGGTTGTCAAACAGGCGAAGCAAAAATTTCTCAAGCTTACCATCTCCCCGTCGAACATATTATTCACACCGTTGGCCCTGTCTAGAATGGTGGTTACTCTAACGAAGCGAATTTGTTAGAAAGTTGTTACCGACAATCTTTACTACTAGCCATGGAACATGGTATTCGCAAAGTCGCTTTTCCTTCAATTTCAACGGGTGTTTATCACTTCCCTGTGAATCTAGCTGCAGAGATTGCAATTTCGACAGTTAAAGAAGTGATGAACGAACACCCAGATGCGTTTGATTTAATTATTTGGATGCCATTTGATTCAGACACTAAGAAAGCATACGATGTCGCGCTTAAGAATGCTTAACAAGAAACTCCCGCTTCAAGCTAGATTGAGGCTGGAGTTTATTATTCTTCGATTTTTAACTGATAGCCGGCTAAAAAGCTCGCTTCAAAATTTCCCTTTCCACGTAAGTATATTTTTCCAAACTCATCAATTAACCCATGAAACTCTTTAGCTTCCCATGTTGTAAACTGCTTATCTAAAGAGACTATCTTTCGCATCGCCCTGTAGTTATCCATCCCTGATACACCTAATTCTGTATATAGTTTTTGAGCGTATTTATCCGAGACAAACACCGGTTGTTCAAAGACATAAAGTAAAAGGACATCTGCTGTCTCATCGCCAACTCCATGTAATTTTAATAACTCTTGGCGCAAATTAATTTCATATTTTTCTGTAATTGCTTCTAGATTGTTATCGTGCTCTTGAAACCAATTTAATACCGAATGGACCGCTTTACTTTTATTTTTAAAGAAGCCGGCGGGTCGAACTAAGTCTTCTAATGTTTCTAAAGGTAAATTTAAGATGGCTTGTGGGTTAAATTGCGTGGCGCTTCCGATATTGTTAACCGCACGTTTTGCGTTCGCTGCATTGGTATTTTGTATCATGATGGCGCCAATGATAATCTCAACTTTTGAGTCAGCTGGCCACCACCCTGTTTCACCCATGTCATTGAGTAAAAGCTTAAATAATTCATATTGATCAATTGTCTTCATGTGCGCGCTCGCCTCACTTTCAAAATGATTGTATCAAATAAACACCCAAACACTAAGCAGAATACTTAGGTTTGGGTGTCATTTTATTGATGTATAATTCGATAATAGACTTGTGAAGTAATGAGGTAGAACAGTAAGTAAACGACAACAAAGATGGCTAAAACTGATCCATAACCGATCATAAAGGTTGTTATGTTATTGACGGCTAATAGCCCTAGTAAATTAAACATTATTTTTGATGCAAAGAGCGAATGAATGACTGCGATCATAATTGGCAGTGCAAAAATCCAAAAGATTTGTGATCGAATCGTTTGTTTAATTAAATGATCAGGCAAGCCAACTTTTCGCATAATTTGGAATTTACCTTGGTCTTGGTAACCTTCAGATACTTGTTTAAAGTATAACATTAAGACCGTTCCAATAATTAGAACTGTTCCGACGATAATTCCTAAGAATAATAAGCCCCCATTCATCGTATATAATTCTTGCGAGGTTGTTGTTCTTGTTACGACTCGAACTACACCCAAGTCCCCTTGATCAAAGATTGTATCGGTTGAGATCGCTGCTTCAATACTTTCACGAGCAGAATCATCAACGGCATTGAACACCATCGTCTGTTCTAATAGTGCTTCAGAACGCTCTCCCGTACTGATATAATTCGGGAAGGTTGATAGTAAACTTTCGACCTCTTCTATGGTTGGAAACACGACATAAGCAATTTGTCCGATGTAGTTTAAAGGCATGTAACTAGAACTGATTTGTTGAACCTGATATTCCTTGTCAGCAAATTGTAGTGTATCATCTTGTTCTTGTTGAATATTTGCAGTTGTCGTTGTAAACAACACTTCATCTGGCTCTAGGTGAATATTTTCTCCATTGAGCTGGTTAAAATCCTCTAAAGGAACGCCAATGATGTAGGCAAAATCAGTTGGTAAGAGTTCCTCACCCTCAGTTGTTTCACTAGGAGCTGGCATTGGTTGGAAAGATTTGTTTTGATAAATAGCCGTGACAAAGGCACTTCGAGATAGACTCACATCTTTAATATCACCGTGCGTTTGTAATTCTTCCATGATATTTGTTAAAGCTACTTCCGCATTTTCCGGACTCGCGCCATCGGCGTATTGCATGTACCGCAATTCAATATCATGTGTCGACATTTGCTCCACTTGATCTTCCATACCTATATAAAGAGTTAAAGTCGTTCCGAGAGTTAACACAATCCCTGTACATAAGACCGCAATTCCAGCTAAGCTTGTCGCGTTCGCTTTCATACGATATAACATCCCTGATATCGATAGAAAATGTGTCGGCTGGTAATAATATTTTTTATTCCTTTTCATTCGTTTTAAGAAAATAATACTTAAACTTGTTAAGAGCGCGTAAGTTCCGATAATCACTAGGAAGATCGCTATGAACACTTTTAACAGCGCGTCTAAAACATCTGTCGTTGTCAGTGCTACATAATAACCGGCGACTAAAGTGATTAAACCAATCAAAAGGATGAACCAACGAGATTTCGGTTCAGCTTCTCCCGCATGCGTTTGGCTTAATAATTCAGATGGGTTCAATCTCGCCAAGCGGATACTATTAATTAAGAAGATAATAAATGTGATACCACCAATAATAATGATTGTTCCAATCGCCGCTAAAGGACTAAATGGATAATCCATTAAGTCAGCACCAGTATCTTGAATTAATCTGTTTAAGACGATAAACATCACATTTCCTAAAGCATAACCAACCCCAATGGATGCAAGGCTACCAATCACCCAAGTTAATAGTTGTTCAAAGAGGATGACGCTTCGGATATGCTTGTCTTCTAAACCTAAAACGGTATATAAGGCAAACTCCATTCGCCGTTGTCTTTGAATAAAATTATTGGCATACAGAATGAAAATAACTGCCAGTAAGGACGTAAAGAACACACCCATCAGGATGATTGTTGGCAATGTGGCATGTCGTGACTGCACATACTCATTGGTAATCAATGAAATCATAATAAAATCTAAGGACATTATTAAGACTAACGCAAGAAAATATGGAAAGTAAACGGTCCGGCGTTTGACTATTCCTTGAACAGTCAATTTAGTTAATAATGAAAGTGGCATCTTACACACCTCGATCCGCAAGCATGGTTAAACTTTGTGAAATACGCTCATTAAAGTTTTGATTCGTTTCCTGTCCGCGGTATAACTCGTGATATACGACCCCATCTTTAATAAATAGAACGCGATTGGCGTAAGACGCTGCTTGAATTGAGTGTGTCACCATTAAAATCGTATTTCCTAAGTGATTTAATTCATTGAATAAGCCTAATATTTGCTCAGACGATTTTGAATCAAGTGCTCCTGTAGGCTCATCTGCCAGTAATAAAGGTGGATTAGTAATAATTGCTCTTGCAATGGCAACGCGTTGGCGTTGTCCTCCTGAGATTTCGTAGGGGTATTTTTCTAATAAATCTTGAATTCCTAATATTGGCGCAATCTCAGCGAGGCGGCGCTCCATTTCATTAATATTGGCATTTGATAACACCATCGGTAGTAATATATTGTCTTTATTTGAGAAAGTATCTAATACGTTAAAGTCTTGAAAGACGAAGCCTAGCTGCTCACGTCTAAATTCAGCCACTTTATTTTTCTTAATATTCGCAATATTTGTCCCTTTTAAATGAACGGTTCCTTGAGATGGTTTATCAAAAGTGGCGATAATATTCAGTAAAGTTGATTTCCCTGAACCTGATTCCCCCATAATTGCCACAAACTCACCTTCGTTTACACCAAAATCAATTTGTTGCAAGGCTGTCGTTTGGTTGCCTCGTGTCTTATATACTTTTTTTACATTTTTTACATCTAATAACATGATTTTCCTCCATTATTTTGTCTATTCGCTAATCTCTGTTATAAGTATATGCGACCGCGTGACATCTAGCCTTTAACTAACATTACAAAAAAGGAGCCTAACCTTACACTTTTGAAAGATTAGGACGTTTGATTAAATTGGATCGTAAATTGTGTCTCCTGACCAAATGTCGACTCCACGGAAACTGGTTGAGTCAAGCGTCTGGCAACGAGCTCAACTAAGTACAAGCCTAAGCCACTCGACTTTTGATTCAACTGTCCATTAAAGCCTGAATACCCCTTATCAAAAATCTTTGGCAGATCCTCTGCTTTTATTCCTCTACCACTATCTTTAATTGTTAAGGTGGCGTTTTGGGAATCATAAGAAATCCAGATTTCCTTTTGTTTCGCGTATTTTAGTGCATTATTTAAAATTTGTTCAATCACCTGAATAATTCATACCTCTATAATTTAAGCTGGTTTCTTGAATAAATTAATAGTTCTTGGAAAAATTGGGAATTTTTCTACAAAATAGTGCGTTCTCGA
>NZ_JBGQQY010000040.1:0-18948 GCF_045528545.1 Ruoffia sp. FAM 26254 | reverse complement strand
AGATTCCACCTCACGGTGGACACCCTTGCCTTTAGCTAACAGTTCCTACTGCCAAGTCTGTAGTGGACTTTCACCACCAAGTTATCGCCCATGCCGGGCGCACATGCAAAAAACCATTCAAATCACAAATGTGACTTGAATGGTTTAAGTCTTTACGCTTCGTTGTCACTTTCTTCGTTATAGTCCACTTTAATTTGGTTTAATAACGAATCAATATGACTACCGTAATCAATTGAACGATCACGTTCAAATTTAATTTCCGGTGTTTTATATAAAGTTAATTTCTTACCTAAATCTCTACGAACTTTACCTGTAATAGCATCAAGACCTCTTTGAGTCTTTTGTCTCTCACCAGCTTTATCCGATAAAGTACTATAGTAAATTGTCGCTTGTTGTAAATCTCCAGTAACATTTACATCGGTAATTGTTACCCCTTCAACACGTGGATCTTTAATTTCTAATAATAAGATATTATTAACTTCACGCAATATTTCTTGTCTAACTCTACCTGCACGGTATTTTGCCATAGTATCGTCCTCCTTAAAAGGTTATCTTTCTATTTCAACCATATGGAATGCTTCGATAACGTCATCCATTTTAACATCGTTATAGTTTTCAATCATGATACCACATTCATAGCCTTTAGCTACTTGTTTTGCATCATCTTGGAATCGTTTCAAGCTTGCGATTTCACCTTCAAAAATTACAATGTTATCACGAATTAAACGAACTTGACTATCACGAGCAATGTAGCCATCAGTAACGAATGAACCAGCAATCGTACCTAATTTAGACACTGTAAATGTCTCACGTACAAGCGCTTGACCTTGAACTTCTTCTTCATATTCTGGGTCTAGCATACCTTTCATGGCTGTTTCTATTTCATCAATAGCGTCATAAATTACACGATATTGTCTAATGTCGACAACTTCAGAATCTGCTTGTAGACGCGCTTGTGGTGTTGGGCGAACGTTAAATCCAATCACAATCGCACCTGAAGCAGCGGCTAATGAAATGTCACTTTCATTAATTGCTCCAACGGCTTGGTGAACTACATTTACACGCACACCTTCAACTTCAATTTTTTGTAAGCTTGCAGATAATGCTTCAGCTGAACCTTGCACATCGGCTTTAATAATCACGTTAACTGATTTTAATTCGCCTTCTTGTAATGATTCAAATAAGTTATCTAAAGTTACTTTCTTTGTTAAACTACGTTGAGCTTCTTGAGCTTCTTGTGCACGTTGTTCACCGGCTTGACGTGCAGTTTTCTCATCTTCGAATACTACGAATAAGTCACCCGCTTGTGGTGCTGTTTGTAAACCAGTAATCTCAACAGGAGTGGCTGGTCCAGCTGTACGGATACGTCGTCCGATATCGTTAACCATTGTTCTAACACGGCCATACGTATTACCAACAACGATCGGATCTCCAACATTTAAAGTACCATCTTGTACTAATAACGTAGCTGTTGCACCTTGGTTTTTATCAAGACGTGCTTCGATAACTGACCCTAATGCTAAACGGTCAGGGTTAGCTTTCAGTTCTTGAACTTCTGATACTAGTACAATCATTTCTAATAATTCTTCAATATTTTGATTGAATTTCGCTGAGATTTCGACAAAGATGTTGTCTCCACCCCAATCCTCAGAAATAATTCCGTGTTCAGATAACTCTTGTTTTACACGGTCTGGATTTGCTGTTGGTTTATCAATTTTGTTCACAGCGATAATAATTGGTACATCGGCAGCTTTCGCATGGTTAATCGCCTCAACTGTCTGTGGCATTACACCGTCATCGGCAGCTACAACAATAATTGCAATATCCGTTACATCCGCTCCACGAGCACGCATAGTTGTGAAAGCCTCATGTCCAGGTGTATCTAAGAATGTAATAATATTGTCGTCTTCAGTTTCAACTTGGTAAGCACCAATATGTTGAGTAATCCCACCAGCTTCACCTTCTGTAACACGTGAATGACGTAATTGGTCAAGTAATGTTGTTTTACCGTGGTCAACGTGACCCATAATTGTAACAACAGCTGGGCGAATTGTTAATTTAGCTTCATCTTGTTCTTCTTCGAAGTACACATCTAAATCAGATACATCAACAACAACTTTTTCTTCTGGTTCTACACCATATTCAAGCGCGATTAATTCGATCACATCTTTTGAAAGTGCTTGGTTTTGGTTAGCCATAACACCGTTCATCATTAATTTTTTAATGATTTCAGATGCATCTCGATGCAACATTTTAGCAATTTCTTGAATATTTGTTCCTTCAGAATACACTAATTTTTCTGGTAAATCTTTATGTTTACGTTGTGTAATCCCTTTAGAATCAGTGTTCTTGAAATTCTTGTTCCCTTTACCGCGACGGTTGCGTCGATTACGGCGTCCAGGTTGATTAGATGATTTATTGTTATTAGAAGCGTTCTTATTTGAGTTGTTATTCTGCTTAGTATTCGTTTTAGATTCCTCTTTTTTATGTTGATTTTGTTTTGCTTGGTTTTTATCCGATGCTTTTTTATTCGTATTTTGAGAAGTGTTTGAACCTTTTTTATTTGCCTCTTTCGAGTTTGTTTCTGGTTTTTCGGATTTCTTATTGTTTTTATTACTAATAATATTATTCAGTTGCTTTTCTTGCTCTTCAGAAATTGAAGACATATGGCTACCGAATTCCATGCCTTTTGACTTAGCCATAGTTAGTAGCTCTTTACTTGTCAGATCATGTTCTTTTGCATATTCATATACGCGTTTAGTCATGTAATCACCTTCCTAATTAATTAGTCATATGATTCCTCACTCTCCACATCGTAAGATAAAAATTTCTTTGTCATGCCTTGATTTGTCAAACCGATAATTGAACGGTTTTTACCAATAGCTTGACTTAATTCATACTTAGTAAATTCTGTGTTAAGGGGAATATCTTTTCGTTCACTTAAAGAACGGTATCTCTCTAATGTTTTCTCACTGGCATCGCTCGCGCATAATACTAGGCGAACGCGGTTATTTTTTACCGCTTTTTCGACCAATTCATCTCCAGAAATAATCTCTCTGGCGCGCATAGCTAAACCTAACATATTTAATTTTTTAAAATCATTTTTCATAGTAGTTCTTTACGAGCTTTCTGATGATCAATATAATTGTATAACTCATCATAGAATTCATCATTAATCTTCACACCAAATGCACGATCAAATGTTTTTTCTTTTTTTCCTTTTAATGCCAACTCAGGTTCAAGTGCTATATAAGCACCTCGTCCATTTTGTCGTCCTGTTGGATCAAGAAAAACTTCGTTTTCTTTGGATTTAACAACACGCACTAATTCTTTTTTTGGATACATTTCCTGAGATACAATGCATTTTCTCATTGGTTGTTTGCGTTGTTTAGCAGCCATTAGTTCGCTCCTTTAATGAAAATTATCATTTATTATAATTCATCTTGTTCTTCTTGCTCTTCAAGCAATTCATCATAATCTTGCTCATAATCATGCTCAACTTCAGAAATTGCGTCCTCTACAGCTTCAGCATCGTAATTATTCTCATCTAGATCTTGCTCTTCAAGTTGTTCATTGACACTATCATGATCTTCAATTTCTTCTATCTCTTCAACATCAGCAATAATTTCAGCTTCATCGAATGCATCATACTCTTCAGTTAATTCTACTTCATTATTAACTAAGTAATCTTCTTCGATTTCAGCACTTTGTTCTGATAAATACTCTTCATAAGCTGTTTCTGATTTAATATCTATCTTATGTGATGTTAAACGCGCAGCTAAGCGAGCATTTTGCCCTTTTTTACCGATTGCTAACGATAATTGGTAATCTGGCACTACAACGATACAAGAGTTTCCTTCTTCTTCAAAAATTACATTAATAACTTCTGCAGGACTCATAGCGTTACGGATAAATGTTGCAGGATCTTCACTATATTCAATAATATCCATGTTCTCGCCATTCAGTTCATTCACGATTGTTTGTACACGTTGTCCTTTTTGACCCACACATGTACCAACTGGATCAATATTCTCATCACGAGATCTTACCGCAACTTTAGAACGGTCTCCAGCTTCACGTGAAATTGAAACAATCTCAACAATCCCATCATAAATCTCTGGCACTTCTTGTTCAAATAATCTGCGTAAGAAATCCGGATGCGAACGACTCACGACCACTTGTGGTCCTCTAGGTGTTTTATCAATTTTTGATACATACACTTTCACACGTTCGTCAATTTCTAAGTTTTCTCCAGCAATTTGTTCACGAATTGGCATAACTGCCTCAACTTTATCTAAGTTGACATATACAATTCCTTTTTCGAAACGTTCAACAGTCCCAGTTAAAATCTCATCTTCATATTGAATGAATTCATTATAAATAATGTCACGTTCAGCTTCACGAATTCGTTGCATTACAACATGTTTAGCTGTTTGAGTGGCAATACGACCAAAATCGTTTGGTGTTACTTCGAATTTGATTTTGTCGCCGACTTCATAAGCTCGATTAATTTCTAAAGCTTCTTCTAATGAAATTTCAAAAGTAGGGTCATACTTAGTTTCTACGACTTCTTTCACTGAAAATACTTTGATTGATCCACTTTCTTCGTCAAATTCTACTTCAACGTTTTGTGCATTATCGTATCTTTTTTTATACGCTAATACTAAAGCCGATTCGAGAGCTTCCTTGATGACCTGACTAGAAATTCCTTTTTCCTCTTCAAGAATCTGCATAGCTTGTACTAAATCTTTACTCATCTTCTTAATCACCTCATTAATTTTTTAGAATTTAATTGCTAAACGGAGTTTTGATACCGCATCGCGTTTAATTTCAAGTACTTTTTTTCTTGTCTTAATTGTTACTTCAATTTGGAACATTTCATCCGTGACTTCTAATAAAGTACCTTCATGAAATTTCTCCCCAAATTGTGGTACGTAATAATCTAAATGAATATATTCGCCCACAGCATTTAAGATATCTTGTTCAGTTTTTAATGGACGTTCGGCACCTGGCGATGACACTTCTAAAAAATATGCTTTTGGAAATGGATCTGGGCTAATCTGATCGAGTGCCTCACTTAGTTTTTCGCTAATTTTCGCACAATCTTCAATATCTATTCCCTTTTCTTTATCGGCATAGACTCTCAAGTACCAGTTTGGTCCTTCTTTTACATATTCAACATCAACCAAATAACAATTTTCTGATTCTACAATTGGCTCAATTACTGGAACTACGGACTCAATAACTTTACTCAATATTTCACCTCATCCTTTAAATTAAATTCTTAGTTATAAATATGAAAGGAGCAAGCGTCACCGCTCACTCCTCCCCGTCTCTTCTAAATTCCTTAACCAATATACCACAAATCTTTAAAATGTACAAGTAACAGCTTCTTTAAAGCATTCCAAATAAAAAACCTTTAATCAAAATATGATCAAAGGTTTTAGTTTAAATTAATTTGGGTAAATATCATTCACATGATTATTTACATCAATAACTAAGTATAATTTTTTATCTTGGATTTTTCCGGACATGAATTTATTCACTGTACCACTTTCTTCGGTTACTTCGAATGGGAAGTAAACTTCTTCACTGTCTTCATTATCCCATACGACTGTCAATCGTTCGATATCTTGATTTTTTATCACTGTCTCAAACATTCCAGCCTCTAATCCACCTTGATTAATGTCTGTTGTTTGAAAAGTATCAGCTTCAGGTAGTAATTCCATTCTGAAAGCTTCTGAAGGATGAATCTCAACAATTTCTCCATCATTAATTCTACCTAAACTTGTTGAAACACGTTTAATCCAAATATCACCGACTAAATCTACTGGAATTTCCCATTGGCCACCATTATGGAAATGAAAATTAAATGTCTGAACCTTTCTTCCCATTACAATTCTCCCCTTTAAGCTATTTATTTTACTTATAAACTTATTATAACATATTTTTTTGGCGAGTCCAGAAGTTTGTTATTGTTTTCACAATTAAACCATATGAGTAAATCCGTGTTTAATTCAATTAAATTTTAATATGAAACTTTTTCATGTGAATAAAAACATATCAAACTGTTATATTATATTTTCATTATCTGTTATATTTATTTAAGTGCAATTTTATTTCTTATAGTTAACAAGTTGTGCTATAATTCTATTCATATTGAATTGAGAGGATGTTTATATAAATAAAAAAAAGAATAAAACTGTTGCTTTTTAGTTTGTTATTATTCTTATTCTTAGAACCAATGGCTCCTGCTAAAGCTGAGGTATTTTCTGAAGAATTTGTAGGTGAAACTGTGACTATCAGAACGGTCGGTGAAGAATTGGCTGATATATGGGAGTTTGTTGCTGATAAAGCTGAGGAAGATGGCATTGAATTAGACATAGTCCTGTTTACTGACTATAATACACCTAACATTTCATTAGTTGATGGATCATTGGATATGAATGCTTATCAGCATACCGACTTCTTAAATGATTGGAATGAAGCAAATGAAACTAATTTAGTTTCTATTGGAAATACTTTTGCTACCCCATTGAGTTTCTTTTCAGAAAAGCATAATTCTATTGATGATTTACCTGAAGGGGCGATCATTGCTATTCCAAATGATTTGGCAAGTAGCTCTTACGCTTTACAAATCTTAGATTATGCTGAGCTTATTAAACTAGATGAATCAATTGATGCCTTACCAACTGTGAATGACATCGTTGAAAATCCAAATAATTATGAAATCATTGAATTGGAAGCTGCTCAAATTCCAGCTGCCATGGCCGATGTTGATATGGGAGTGATTCATCAGGTCTACTTAGAAAGTACTGACTTTGAACCAAATGATGCTATCTATTCTTATGGCCACAATACTGAAACATTCAATTATAATCGCTTGAACACCGTTACGGTTCGTGAAGAAGATCAAGACAACCCACTATACCAATATATTGTAGATTTATATCAATCAGACGATGTTGCAGACTATATTGAAGAAATTTCAAATGGTGGTCATATTCCTGCTTGGATATTATTAGAAGAATATGAAGCAAGTCTTGAGAATGAACGTAATTAATTATTTATTTTGTGATTATCACAACTTTTACAAACGATACCGTTTGTAGTTATTCTTAAAAAGAAAAACACGCGTAGAAAGTAAGACTTCTCTTGCTTTCTACGCGCGTTTTTTAACAACACATATAAGTTGTATTTGTCTAATTATTTAGTGTTTTTTTCGATATGTGCGATAAATGCATCCGCAACTGTTTGTAAGAAACCACGTGTTTCTTCATTATTTAATTTACCGTCTTCATCAAAGAAGTTTTGTGAATTTGCTAAGTAAACTTCTGGTTGACCTAATACTGGCATATCTAAGAATGCTAATGTAGGACGTAGTGATTGAACAGCGTTCGCACCACTAATATTGGAAATAGAGTGACCTAGGATTAAAGCTGGCTTACCAGCCCATACACTTTGTCCCCAAGGACGAGAAGCAACATCAATGGCATTTTTTAATACTCCAGAAGTTGAACGGTTATATTCTGGTGTCGCAAAAATAATTGCATCTTGTGCTGATACAGCGTTACGGAATTCAGTATATTCGCTTGGGTTGTTTTCATCGTATTCTTCGTTATATAATGGTAAGTTCCCAATTTCTAAGAATTCTACTTCTACATCTGCTGGGAATAACTCAGCTAATGCTACCGACCATTTACGCGCATAGGATTCTTTACGTAAGCTACCTACTACTACTCCAATTTTTGTCATAAAAATAACATCTCCTTAAAATAATTTTGATTACTATTATATTCTAACGACATTCAAATGGTTATGCAAATGAAAAGGTCTGGTTTTTGAAAATAATTTCGTTTTAGAGATAATTATTGATATTTACATAAAAAACTTCTTTTTAGGTTAGAAAACTTAAAAAGAAGTGTAAATTATTCAATATTTAAAATAAACTGAGCTGATCTTCATCTGGTAATCCTTCTAAGACGCCATTATCGTCTAAGTACGCTAGTACTGTTTTTGAAACTTTACCACGCTTTTGTAAATCTTCTTTTGATAAGAATGGAGCTTCTTGACGTGCTTTCACAATTTGTTCAGCTACGTTATTACCTAAACCAGGAACGGCTCTAAATGGTGGAATTAATGAATCTCCTTCGATTATGAAATGTTTCGAGTCAGATTTTTCAATATTAATCATTTGGAATTTAAATCCACGTTCTAACATTTCATTCGCTATCTCTAGTTCTGTCACTAATTCTTTTTCTTTATTTGTTGCTCCAAAGCCTTTGTCATTAATTTCACGGACACGTCTTTTGACCATTTCTTTCCCTTGATGCATAGCAACTAAATCAAAGTCTTTTGCACGAATTGAGAAATACGCAGCGTAATAGTACATTGGATAATACACTTTAAAGTAAGCTACACGCAAGGCCATCAGAACATAAGCAGCCGCATGGGCTTTCGGGAACATATACTTAATTTTTAAACAAGAGTCAATGTACCATTCTGGAACATTATTACTTCGCATATCTGCTTGCCAGTCATCAGGAATTCCTTTCCCCTTACGCACATGCTCCATAATTTGGAAGGCGGTCCCATCTTCTAAACCGTATTGAATTAAAGTTGTCATAATATCATCACGACAACCAATTACATCAGATAGTTCTACAACATTATTTTTAATTAATTCTTGAGCATTTCCTAACCAAACATCTGTCCCATGTGAAAGTCCAGAGATTTGAAGTAACTCCGCGAAAGTTTTAGGTTTTGTTTCTGAAACCATGCCTCGCACGAAGCCAGTCCCGAATTCTGGAACCCCAAGTGTTCCGGTATCAGAATTTATTTGTTCTGGCGTTACCCCCAGTACTTCAGTACCGCTGAATATTTGCATCACTTTTTCATCTACAGGCGGAATATCCATTGGATCAATACCACTTAAATCTTGTAACATACGAATCATGGTCGGATCATCGTGACCAAGAATATCAAGCTTTAAGACATTGGCATCAATAGAATGGAAATCAAAGTGTGTAGTCTTCCATTCGGCATTCACATCGTCCGCTGGATATTGCACAGGTGTAAAGTCGTAAACATCCATGAAGTCAGGGATAACAATAATACCACCCGGATGTTGACCTGTTGTTCTTCGAGCGCCTTCAATACCATAGGCTAATCGTTCTCTTTCAGCCTGAGGCAAATGCTCACCTGAAGATTCTAGATATCCTCGAATGTAACCGTGAGCAGTTTTATTGGCAACTGTACCTATTGTTCCTGCACGAAAGACATAATCTTCACCGAATAACTCCTTAGTATACGCATGCGCTTTTGCTTGGTAATCTCCTGAGAAGTTCAAATCAATATCGGGAACTTTGTCTCCGTAGAATCCAAGGAAAGTTTCGAACGGAATATCTTGTCCATCTTTTTTCAATTCGGCTCCACAATCAGGACAAGCCTTTGGTGGAAGGTCGTAACCAGATTTATGTTCACCATTAGTGAAAAACTCACTATAGTGGCATTCTGTACAATAATAATGTGCGGCTAAGGGATTCACTTCAGTAATTCCTGTTAAGGTGGCTACTAAACTTGATCCAACTGATCCACGAGAACCAACTAAATATCCATCATCATTACTTTTAAGCACTAATTTTTGTGAGATTAAATAAATAACCGCGAACCCATTCGATATAATACTGTCCAATTCCTTTTTGATTCGCTTATCAACGATATCAGGCAGAGGATTTCCGTACATTTCATGCGCTTTGTCATAACTCATTTGAGTAATTTCTTCTTCAGCACCTTCAATAACAGGTGGATATAATTCATCTTTAATCACAGCAACTTCTTCAATTGAATCTGCAATTTTTTGAGTATTCTCAACGACGATTTCTTGGGCTTTTTCAGCACCAAGGAAAGAAAATTCTTGTAACATCTCATCAGTCGTTCTGAAATGAACTCTTGGCATATGTAAAGTTCTGTTAGCGTTGATTTTCATCGATTTCTTCAATACTTCACGGTAAATTTCATCTTTTTCATCCAGGTAATGGACATTCCCAGTCGCAACAACGGTTTTGTTCTTTTCATCACCTAAACGAAGCATTTCACTGATAATATGTTTTAAGTCAGCTTCGTTACGAATCAATTCATCTTTGATGAGTGGTTCATAAACTGATGGAGGTTGCACTTCGATAAAGTCATAATAATCAACAAGTTCGCTTGCTTCTTCATACCCTTTTTGCATCATGGCAGTGAATACTTCTCCTGTTGAACACGCCGTTCCAATTAATAAATCATCACGATATTGGGTCAATTCAGATCTTGGAATACGAGGTACACGGTAGAAATACTCTGTACTGGACATGGATATCAGCTTAAATAAAGCTTTCAATCCGTCTTGGTTCTTAACTAATATAGTTGCATGGAAAGGTCTTGATTGTTTAAAACTCTCACCCTGTCCTATTTGGTCGTTTAATTGGTTATGATTGATGATACCAAATTGATCCTTCGCTTGTTCTAATAACTTCATCAAGATGTACCCTGTTGTCTCGGAGTCATAGACTGCTCGGTGATGCTGTTCTAGTTGAACGTTATATCGCTTAGCTAAAGTATTCAAACGGTGTGATTTATAATCTGGATTCACTAAACGAGACAGTTCTAATGTATCAATCACTGGTAAGTCAGTTTGTGGTAAGCCAACACGTTCATAGCCTTTATTAATGAAGCCAATATCAAACGTTGCGTTATGCGCAACTAGAATAGAATCACCACAAAACTGTTGGAATTGTTCTAAAACAGGTTTAGCCGTTGGAGCATCTTTAACCATATCATCAGTAATACCTGTTAACTCAGTAGTGAAAGCTGACAAAGGTTTGTTTGGATTAATAAAGGCTTCGAATGTATCAATAATTTCGCCTTCTCTCATCTTCACTCCTGCAAGTTCTATGATGTCATCATAGACAGATGATAGTCCAGTCGTCTCCACGTCAAATACAACATATGTTGCTTCATCTAAAGCCTCATCTCTTAAGTTAAATGCGATGGGTTCACCGTCATTCACGACATAAGCTTCAATTCCGTAGATTACTTTTATTCCATGTTTTTTACCCGCCCAATACGCATCTGGGAAAGATTGTGCTACAGCGTGATCCGTTATAGCAACTGCTTTATGACCCCATTTAGCTGCTTGAGTAACAATATCAGTGGCTGAGTTTGTTGCATCTAATTGACTCATATTTGTATGAGCATGCAATTCAACACGTTTACCATCAGCCGGTGCTTTATCTTCACGGCCAGGGACCGTTACTTTTCTAACACTTCTCGGTCTAAAATATAATTCCGAAGTGAAATTATCTGGGATCATATCTCCCTCTAGTCGAATCCATTCACCTTTACTAAATTGATTCAATGCTTCTTTTGAGATGCGACGGCCAGACATCAGCTTAACAGTCACTGAGCTCGTGTAGTCAGTAATATTCATAATTAAAAGCTGATTTCCACTACGCAAGTCTTTAATTTCATGCGAAAATATAAAACCTTCAATGATTTGTTTAAATTGATTATCATCTAATTCAATCATTGGCAAAGCCGGTTTATTAGGAATATCTTTCCCTATATCATCAGAGGTTGATTGCACAACTGTTCGCTCTTGTTTTTGTCTTTTTTCTTGAATTTCTAAAGCTTCTAATAAGCTCTGTTCATCTTCATTACTTTGACGATCTCGAACTGCGTTAATCTCATCTTGTAATAACTCTTCGTCAACGTAGTACTCTAAATTAAGGTCAGTAATTTGGACTTGTTCGAGTTTCTCTATTAATAATCGTTCGTATTTTTCTTTTAACATATTAATTTGAATATCACTAGCTAATCCAATTCTTAATGATTCGCCAACGATTTCATACTTCGCTTGAGACAAGATCGACCGAATAAAAGGCTTTTCTTGTGCTATTACTGACATAATAGCGTACCAATATTCAAGTATGTTATTAGATTCTAAAGAATCCTCTTCAAATAGCCACCAAGTCTCAACTCTACCAATATGCTCAAATGCTTTTATTATATGATGTTGAAAAATTTGATATGCATTTGGATGAATTCGATTTGGCGAAATAAATGTAAAATGCCATTGGTTTGACTGTGCTAATATATTCACAGTTTTAATTTCAGTATGTTGTAGTTCTTCAACGATTTCTTCATCATTTAATTGAATATGATCGAGAAGTAATTCGAATAATTCTCTTTTATCAGCCATAATAACTCCTTTCGATAAAATTAAGGATGCAACCATCAATAATGATGCCACATCCTCAAATTAAAACTTATTGGAAAAATGCCCTGTTAATATCATTCCATGTTACAGCAACCATTAATACTACCATAATTAACACGCCAATAATTGTAATGATTCCTTCTTTTGATTCACTTAATGGTTTCCCTCTAATTGCTTCAATCGCATTTAAAACAATTTTACCACCGTCTAAAGCTGGTATGGGTAGTAAGTTGAATACTCCTAAATTAGCAGAAAGCATCGCTAAGAAGTTCACTATTACTGGTAGCCCAAGGCTAACAACTTGATCAGTCATCTGAGCCATCGCTACTGGGCCACCAAAGTTATTAATATTGAAGCCACTCGTAATCATACTGCCGATAACTCCTAATACGCCAGTGATAATTCCCCAAGTCGCTGTCACACCATAAGTAATACTACTTCCAAAACTAAACTCTCTATCCGCAATAATTCCAATTTGTCCAATTTCGTTACCAGATTGTTCATCCGTCACAGCCTGAACATTCACAACTGTATCAACCGTTTCATTCTCACGTTCAACAGTCATTTGTAATTCTTCGTTTGGTCTTTCTTGAATTAATAATACTAAATCAGACCACTCACTTACAGATTGCCCATCGACTTCAGTTACTCTATCGCCATCAACTAAACCAGCTTCTTGAGCTACTGATCCATCAACAACTTCACCAATGACGCTATCTGTATTAGGAATACCAATCATAAAAGCAACAATTGTAAAAGCAATAATGGATAATATAAAGTTATTCATTGGTCCTGCAAAGTTAGTAATCATCTTATTCCAAACACTCGCACTTTCATAGCGCATTTCACGTGGTGCAACTGGTAATTTAGTTCCATCCGCTTCAATTATGTTTGCTTTTTTTGCCACTGAGTATTTTACAATATCTGTTTGTCCAACTGGAACAGCTTCAATGATCATCTCATCAATTAAATCAACATTGTCAACTCTGACTGGCATCTCGTCAACTGAAAAGTTATCCGATAAATTAATCAATGATACTTGATCATTATCATTAATTTCTAAACCTACTTCCATTCCAGCTTGAATTTCATCTTCTTCATATAATCCAGCTAGACGAACGTAACCACCAAGTGGTAACAATCTGACTGTATATGTTGTTCCATCTTTCCCTTGTTTAGAAAATAATTTAGGACCCATCCCTAACGCAAATTCTCTAACTAAAATTCCTGCACGCTTTGCGAAAAAATAGTGTCCAAACTCATGTATAACTACAATTATCGAAAATATGACTAAAAATACTAGTAAAGTCGTCAATAGTAACCATCCTATCTAAATAAATTTATCCAAAACATCATTATAAAACTTGCGAAAATTAAACTATCAAATCGGTCTAACATACCACCATGACCCGGTAAAAATTTACCCGAATCTTTAACGTTAAAATAACGTTTAAATGCCGATTCAACTAAATCACCAAATTGTCCAAAAAGTGACACTATAATTGTTAACATCCATATTTGATTCACTACACCTAAGGCTGGTTGGAATAAAGCGACAAATATACTTGAAACAAGTAGTGCGGTTAAAACCCCACCAATCATTCCTTCAACTGTCTTATTCGGGCTGATTTCAGGAGCCAGTGGTCTTTTTCCTAACTTCCTACCGACAAAGTACGCACCGGAATCAGTTGACCATACTACAACTAATAAGTAAAGAATTGTTTCTAGACCCATCTCGCGAAATAGTATTAAGAATCTAAAACCATAACCTATATAAATACAGGCAAACACAATGATAGCCGCATGAGCAAAATTAAATTTTCGATGGTTGAATACAGTAAATACTAACAACATCAGACTACAAATGTAAAATAAATACTCTGGATTGCCCTGTTTCAAAATTTCTGGCATATACATTTGAGGTATGAGTAAAGAAGTCAAACCAACGACAGAAAAGAAACCAATATGATTAAATATATTTAGTTTCTGCATTTCTGCAAATTCAAATAAGCCTATAATTCCAATAACCCACATCGCAAATGCATAATAACCGCCACCTATTAATAAGAATGGGATATAAAGCGCAAGTGCTATGACGGCACTTCTAATTCTTACAATCAAAATTATTCCTCCTAAGACTTAAGACGACAGACAATTATTAAACTTTTCCAAATCGTCGTTGTCTGCCGTTATAAGCATTAATAGCCTTGTCAAGTTCACCCTCATTAAAATCAGGCCATAAGACATCTGTAAAGTAAAACTCACTATAGGCAGCTTGCCACAATAGGAAATTGCTTAAGCGTTCTTCTCCACTTGTTCGAATAATTAAATCAGGATCACTGAGTTCATTATAACGACTCGTCATTAAATGTTTATTAATTAATTCTTCTGATACATCACTTAAATTAATATTTTCTTTTTGAATTTCAGTTATAATACTTTTCACTGCACTAGTAATTTCCTGTCGTGCCCCATAATTCAATGCAAAGTTTAATATCATTCCAGTACAATGTTTAGTATCCTCAATGGCTGAGTTTAAGATTCCTTTAGTTTCTTCAGGAAGTGCATCTGTGTCACCGATGACTTCAATTCGAATATTATGTTCAATTAATTCAGGTAAAAAATCGTTAAAGAATTCCTTCGGCAATTTCATCAGAAAGTCCACTTCATCTTTAGGTCGTCCCCAATTTTCTGTTGAAAAAGCATACATTGTAATTAATTTTATATTAAGTTCATTCGCTCTAATTGTAATTTTTTTAATTGCTTGAACACCTTTTCGATGCCCAACTACGCGTGGTAAAAATCTTTTCTTAGCCCAGCGTCCATTTCCATCCATTATAATTGCAATGTGCTTGGGAACTGTTTCAAATTCATTATTCATAAAATACTCCCTTTTAAATAATCATCCCTAGTATTATACCAAAATAATGCTAAATTACGAATAATAATCATGAAAACAAAAAAATACTTTTATCTAAAAAGTTAGTAAAACCTTCCGATAAAAGTATTTTCAATTTGAATTCAAATCAACAGCAATCATTAGGACGATTATTCAATTAATCGTTAAAAATCTCATCCTCTTTAGCTTTAGTTAATTCTTCGATTTTTTTAGTTGAGTCATCAGTAATTTTTTGGATATCTGATTCATAATCTTTTACATCATCTTCAGTTAATTCTTTTGCTTTTTCAAGCTTTTTAACTGAATCAATAACGTCACGACGAATATTTCGGATAGAAACTTTTGCATTTTCTTGTTCTTTTCCGACAACTTTCGCTAATTCTGCACGTCTTTCTTTCGTCAATGCTGGAATTACTAAACGAATCACGTCTCCATCATTTGATGGTGTAATACCGATATCACTTTGTAAAATAGCTTTTTCAATATCAGTTAAGCTAGATTTATCATAAGGTGATATAACTAACATTCTTGCTTCTGGACTTGAAATACCCGCAAGTTGATTCAATGGCGTTGGAACACCATAATAATTTACGTTTACACGGTCTAATATACTTGCATTTGCTCGTCCAGCACGAATTGAAGCAATTTCGCGTTGATAAGCCTCAACGGATTTGTTCATTCTTTCTTTAGTTGTAGATAAAATTTCACTCGGTGTCATAAAAAAATCCTCCTAATAATACTCTATAGTTCAATTTAACTCATTATACCATATTTCATGTATAATGAGTATTAAATCAGACATTCAGATAGATATGATATGTTTAACACTAACTATCGTCAATAACTATTAACCTTTAAAATATGTACTATTGATTATTTAGTTTTGCTTCAACTGTTGTTCCGATATTTTCTCCAAGAATAACACGGCGAATATTCCCTGATTCATTTAAGTTAAATACAACTAAAGGTATGTCATTATCCATACTTAATGAACTTGCAGTAGAATCCATCACTTTCAGGCCTTTTGAAATAACATCAAGGTGAGTTAAGTTATCATACTTAACGGCAGCTTTGTTCTCTTTTGGATCAGAGTCATAAACACCATCAACATTATTTTTTGCCATAAGGATAACATCCGCATTGATCTCAGCGGCACGTAATGCTGCTGTTGTATCAGTTGTAAAGTAAGGATTCCCTGTTCCACCAGCAAAGATGACTACACGGCCTTTTTCAAGATGACGAATTGCACGACGACGAATATACGGCTCTGCGATTTGACGCATCTCTACTGAAGTTTGTACACGTGTTGGAACGCCTCTATTTTCTAATACATCTTGTAATGCTAAGGCATTCATTACTGTTGCTAGCATGCCCATGTAATCAGCTTGAGAACGTTCCATTCCCATTTCTTCACCGATTGTACCACGCCAGATATTCCCTCCACCTACAACAATGGCTATTTCAACACCTAAGTCATGAATGTCCTTAAGTTCTTCTACCATTTCTTTAATTGTATCGGGATGGATTCCAAAGCCTTGATTTCCAGCAATTGCCTCTCCACTAAGCTTTAAAATTACACGTTTGTATTTTGTTGTTTCTTTAGTCATATCATACTGCCTTTCTTATTCGTAATCGTATCTTTAAAAATAGCCCCAGGAAACTGGGGCTAAGGGTATAAAATTAATCTTTTTTCATTTGAGCAGCAACTTCGTCAGCAAAGTTGTCTTGGCGTTTTTCGATTCCTTCACCAACAGTGAAACGAATGAATTGTTTGATCGTTCCACCTTTATCACCTACGAATTTACCAACTGTTTGATCGTTATCTTTAACAAATGGTTGTTCGTTTAAGCTAATTTCAGCTAAGAATTTGTTCATACGGCCATCAATCATTTTTTCAACGATATTAGCTGGTTTACCTTCGTTTAATGCGATTTCTGTTTGAACTTTTTTCTCGTGTTCTAATTCTTCAGCAGGAACTTCGTCACGGTTAACGTATTTAGGTTGGATTGCAGCAACGTGCATTGAAACATCTTTCGCTACATCTTCATCAGATAATCCTTCGATTAATGTGATAACAGCGATTTGTCCACCACCATGGATGTACTCACCAAAAGTATCGTTATCTGTTTTTTCTAAGATAGCGAAACGACGGAAAGAAATTTTCTCACCGATTTTATTAGTAGCTTCTAAGACGATGTCAGCAATTGTTTTGCCATCAACTTCGATAGCGTTAGCTTCTTCCATAGTAGCTGGTTTGTTAGCAGCAACTGCATCAGCAATTGTGTTAACAATATTTACGAATTCTTCGTTTTTAGAAACAAAGTCAGTTTCTGAATTAACTTCGATAATTGCAGCTGTGTTTCCGTTGATACTTGTTGCAGCTAAACCTTCTGCAGCGATACGACTTGCTTTTTTAGCAGCTTTAGATAAACCTTTTTCTCTTAAAAAGTCAATCGCTTTATCCATATCTCCGTCAACTTCAACCAACGCTTTTTTCGCGTCCATCATACCTACACCAGTCAGTTCGCGTAGTTCTTTAACTTGTTTTGCACTAATTTTAGCCATTAAACTCAAATCCTCCTTGATATTTTAAAGTCAAAATAAAAAACTGTCCTAACACAGGGCAAGGTTTTTAGACCTGTGTAACGTCCTGAATTAAGACAGCTGTGAATAATCTAATTATTAAGCTTCTGTTGAATCCGCTGTAGTAGCTTCTTCTTCAGAATCAAATAAGTTATCGAAAAATTCTTTGTCAGATTTTTCTTCTGAATCATCTTCACTATGTCCTTGGTTTCCTTCAAGAACTGCGTCAGCCATTGCAGATGTGATTAATTTAATCGCACGAATAGCATCGTCATTTGATGGAATAACATAGTCAATTTCATCTGGATCACAGTTTGTATCAACCATTCCAACTAATGGAATATTTAATTTTTTAGCTTCTTGGATTGCAATGTGTTCTTTGCGTGGGTCAACGATAAAGATTACATCTGGAATACGAGGCATATCTTTAATACCACCAAGGTTTTGCTCTAAACGATCTAATTCTTTACGTAATTGTAATACTTCTTTTTTAGGTAATACATCAAATGTTCCATCTTCTTCCATTTTTTCAATAGATTTTAGACGACGGATACTTTGTTGGATTGTTTCCCAGTTAGTTAATAATCCACCTAACCAACGGTGGTTAATGTAGTATTGACCAGCACGTTTTGCTTGCTCGTCGATTGCACCTTGTGCTTGTTTTTTAGTACCTACAAATAATACAACCGCTCCATTAGCTGCTTCGTCACGCATAAAGTTATACGCTTTATCAACTAACTTAACTGTTTTTTGTAAGTCAATAATATAAATACCGTTACGCTCCGTAAAGATGTAAGGTTTCATTTTTGGGTTCCAGCGACGTGTTTGGTGTCCGAAATGCACACCAGCTTCTAACAATTGTTTCATTGAAATAACTGCCATAATTATCATTCTCCTTTGGTTTTGTTTTCCTCCGAATAACTCTACTAACAAAACGTCTCTCCGAGGAGAGCACCCGTTAAATTATCATTATTCGTGTGTTTTTGGTTTTACACCACGGACTATATTACTATATACTTTCGTATTATGCAAGCTAGTTTATTACATTTGTTTAAAATAGTTAGCATATCTATATTTAAATGTTGAATTGCAATAATTATTGCGACAATTTTTTATTTACTCAATTAATAAGAGTTCGTGTAAAAATACTTCCAAAGGTGTTTGGTAATCTAAGCATTTCCTAGGACGATTATTCATTAACCACAAA
>NZ_JBGQQY010000039.1:0-20109 GCF_045528545.1 Ruoffia sp. FAM 26254 | reverse complement strand
GTTAATAAATGAAGTAGAAGCTAAAGAAGAACGAAAAATTCAACGTTTAATTAAGCAAGCGAAGTTTATTGGCCATAAAACACTTGATTCCTTCGAGTGGCATCAAGATATTCGGTTACAAGATTCCCAAACTAGAGAAATATTAACTTCTCTTGATTTTATAAAAGAAAATCAAAATATTGTATGTATTGGTGCCCCAGGCACCGGTAAAACTCATTTAGCTAGTGCTTTAGGCTACAAAGCTTGTCAACAGGGTATTGAGACTCGATTTTGGCGAGTTAGTGACCTTGTCTTAGAACTTGAACGAGCATGGAAAAACAATCAATTAGAGCGGTTAAAAAAACGATTTAATCGAGTACAGTTGGTTATATTAGATGAAATGGGTTACGTCCCATTTAACAAGAATGGTTCTGAATTACTCTTTCAATTAATTAGTGATTGGTATGAAACTAAAAGTGTTGTAATTACTTCAAACCTTGAGTTTAGTAGCTGGAACAAGGTCTTTATTGATCCGCGCCTTACTTCAGCTCTTGTTGATCGCTTAATTCATCACGCACACATATTAACTTTTACTGGAGAGAGTTTTCGTTTGAAAAATGCATTATCAAAAAAAGAATAATTAAAAGGAAAAAATTGGATGGCTATATTGTGTACTTTTCGTTGCAATACTATGTACTTCAAATTTGCAAAACACACCACTAAAGAAATATCCCATAACCACTGTGATTTAAGTTAGTTATGGGATATCTTTACATAATCCATAGGATTATATTAGTTTTTCATAGTAATATCCTAGAAGTTATTGGATAAACCCAGTCGTTCACGCATAGATGTTTCACCATCGATAGTGATGGTGTAGGAATTATGAACAATCCGATCAATAACTGCTTCGCCTGTTGGTCCACCTCCCAACTTAGAATGCCATCCAGCAGTGTTGAACTGGGTACAGAAGATCGTAGATATCGTCTTTTCCCTTTTTTCTATGATTTCCATGGTCAAGTATAGTTCTTCTTCTGTTAAGTCATGAAGAAGCCACTCATCTTATGAAAAGTTAAATATTATGTAAAGTAAGGCGCTGAAACTCTAATTTCAACGCCTTTTGAAGTAAGTTTCTTTTCATAATAAAGAGTCTTAATTCTCATATTTTTAACTCTAAATAAATTCTTTCAACCAATCTAGTAGAACTTCTTTGTCATTTGTAGTCAATGTTTCTTCTGGAAGTACATTATTGCTAGCTGCTTCGATTGCTTTTCGTTTAATTTCTGGATTAGCTTTCGCATAGATTTCCGTTGTTGAGACGGATACATGACCTAAAAAGTCTCGAATATAAATCAAATTAACATTTGCTTCTAGTAAGTGCATTGCTTTACTATGCCTTAAGGCATGAGGTGAAATTTTCACTGGGAAATGATTAGAATTGTTTATTCGCGCTATTTCAAAGTGTTTTTTAAGAATATATCCTATGCCAGCACGACTGAGTCTTCTTTTCTGTTTATTAAAAAAGACTGGAATTTCAAGGTTTTCTTCATCCAATAATTGGTAATTATCTATATAAGATTTTATAATATTTACTGTCTGTGGGGTAATTGGTATTACACGTACTTTTTGTCCTTTGCCAAGTAACTTTACAGTTGCTGGAGAAGACAATCTCAAATCACAAACATTTAGATCTATCATTTCCTGAACCCTTGCACCTGTATCATACAAAAGCGTCAAAATGGCTAAATCTCTTTTTCCCTCTTTAGTTTTACTATTTGGAGTAGCCAAGAGCTTTCGAATTGCATTAATTGTTAAATAGGTCATTTGTCCTGTATTTTGAACTTTTTTTGCCTTAATTGAAAGGATAGAGTTACATCTCTCTATGTTCTCAGGCGTTTCAATTTGTAGAAATCGGAAAAAAGATTGAAGTGCAGCAAGCCTTTGATTCCGTGTTTTGATGGAGTATCCTTTTTTATCTACTAGCCAATTCAGAAAATCTTCTATAAAGTCTTTATTTATATCGGTAATTTTCATTTTTTCGGGTTTCAAATTAAGAACTTTGGTGCAGTATCTTAAGAAAATAGTGAATGCATCCCGATATGACTTTACTGTATTTTCACTATAGTCCATTCTTGATGGAATGTATCTAAGAAAGTATGAGGATAAATATTTGCCGAAATTATATTCTTTCATCTTCATTCACCTCCGGAAAAACGCCCTGATACATTTCAGCAGTTGAATTAATGATGATACCGTAGGTATCACTTGACAGCCGTAGATATTGTTCTGTACTTATAATATCACGGTGTCCCATATACGTCTGTAACATTGGAAGCGCAGAATAAATATCTTGCCCTTGACTAACCATTTTTTCCAAAGAATGAACTGCAAAAGTGTGTCGTAAATCATGTATCCTGGGATGAACAGATTCAGAAGAAATTATTCCAGCTTTAAGTAATATCCTTCTAAAATTGTTTAATATCGTTTTACTTTTGTATTTTTGAGTATCAGGAGCCGGATAAAAATGCCCTTCAATTTTCATATTAAATGTCATTTTTTTGGCATAATTACGACAATAATCCGTTAACGTTTCTGACATAGGAACAATCCGGGTTATATTGTTTTTGGCTTTATTTACTGTAATTACACCATTTTCTAAGTTGATATCTGTTTTATGCAAAGTTAAAGCTTCGTTAATCCGTAATCCGCATCCGTATAACATTCGTAAGAGCATTGGATAAATGAGATTATCATGTTCACTATTCTCTGCCAAGCATAAAGTGTCAACTATCGCCCAAATATTTGACATTTCTTTGTGTGTAAAGATATATGGGGCAAAATTATCTCTTATTTTAACAAACTCATTTTTCGGAAATACATAGAAATTGAATTCTAATGTGTTCATGAACAGTGCAAACTGTCGAATAGTACTCATCCTCTGGTGCTGTGTTTTAGTGGATTCAGTGCCTCGTTTACTCACATAATCATTCACCATTTTTTTGTGAGAATAGGATTTTTAAGTTCATATGTTTTAAAAAAATTATCAATCTGCCTTAATCTGTAATAGGATGACACTTGAAATTTATAACCTAACCCTTTTTTATAATCAACATACATAGTGCAATAACTAGCGAAAGGTCCATTAAAGATATACTCTTTTTCTGTATCTATCATGAAGGTACCTCCAGACCAACGGTTCGGAGCTGTTCGGTATCGATACGAAGATACATCTTAGTCGTATTCGAATTTTCATGGCCTAGTATTCCTGAAATAATAGGTAATGGGGTGTTATCTTGTAAAAGGTTACTTGCCAAACTGTGTCTCATTGCATGAAGACCATGTTTTCTATTTTTAGTTTCAATTTGAGCAAGTTTCAAGTATTTGTTTATAATACTCCAAAAGACATTTCCTTTTTCAAAACGCCCATAAGGCGTTCTGTGCCTAATAAAAATATGAGGATCATCACAGATTGGTCGACCATTTTTCAAATAATCAATCAATGCATATTTTATATTATCACTCAGTGGTAACTGCAAGAAATTCTTTGTTTTCTCTTGAATATATTCAATTTTTTCTAAATGCCATTTAATGTTATCCGTCTTTAATTTTCTAATATCACCCGCTCGCATTCCTAACTGAATGGCCAGTAGTAAGACAAGATAATCGCGCCGACCAACAGCTGTACTTCGGTCTACATGATAAAGCAATACTCTAATTTCTTCAGATGTATAATACGATGGTAATTTTTCTAGCTTATTTGATCGAATAATTGGCAACAGCTGATTTAAATGATAATTATTGTAATTACCGGTGTTTAGAAAGTTTAAAAAATCTCTCAATGTGTATAGAATAGTCTCTTTTGTGGATACTGCATAATTTGTCATTATTGATTCGATATACATCAAAATATTTTTAGACTGTATCTTTGAAATATCAGAGATTTCATTTGTTTTCAAAAAATGAAGAAATCGAATAATAATAATTTGTTTTCCTTGAATAGTTCGATCTGTCAGATTTGATTGTTTTAGATTTTCGACATAACTCATAAGAATGTCAAAGTAACAGTCGGGTACCTGAAGTCCCTTTCTTTGATAGCATTTATTGAATGTATCATCTTTCAAAAAATCGTTTAAAACTTTAATTGATCGGACAGTAAATCTTTGATACGGCGTTAAGTCAATATCAAAATCAACTCTATAGTGATTCGCCAAGAATTCATACCCAAATTTAAGAGTGAAGTCTTGAATGTTTTTTAAGTCGGCGTATTTTTCGAAGCAATTCCAACAACTTTTATAGCGAGTTTTTGTCCCTTCAGAGTACCCTAATTCATCTAAATGCATAGTCGCTTTCCTTATTAAACTTCCAATAGTATCCATTATTTCGTCCTCCTTTTAGAATAAGGATACTATATTATGTATAGTTAGAAACACAAAAAGCTTACAAAACCAACAGGACTTGAATCTAGCTTTACATAATAAATAACTTTTCATAAGACGAATGGCTTCTGACGGAATTAACGCAAGAAGATTCGATTCACATATTAGAAATAATAGAAGCTCGATTACACAAAACTTCTACTATTTTCTGTTCTCAGTTTGCGCCAGATGGTTGGCAACAGAAAATTGAAAATGTTCAGTTGGCTGATGCAATACTAGATCGTGTCGTTCATAATTCGTATAAAATACTTATCGATGGTGAAATCTCTATGCGAGAACGCCATGGATTAGGAGAGATATCATGATTTCACAAGAGATTGAAGATCGAATTGCACGCTACTATTTCCATCGTTATCTTCCTGATCACATAATGGAGGAGCTAGAATCCTTGCTTCTCCCACATTTTTTAGAGGAAGAAGAGCCTTCGGCTGATGATATAGTGAGAATGGCAGTTAAGTATATTGATGACGCTTTAGCAGAATAAAATTTAGGCTACTCATCCATCACCTGGATAGTAGCCTTTTCTTAAGCAAATTAAATTATTTTGGAGCACCCTCCGCACCGATGGAGTTATCTTCCGCATTGAGTGGGGCTAAAGTCCGCACAGGTGGAGCTATCTAACCGCAATATTCACCAATAAGGCAATTCATAATGGTATATAGGATTCGCAAAGAACTTAATGTCATTGTTCGAGTTTTTTCTAACTGAAACTCTTCTTTTTGAACACGGAACAGTTCTTCGATTCGCCAACGAGTGATATAACTTTTTAGGATACGTAGGACGTCGTCCTTCCCTTTGATTGAGTGGTTCGTTAATAATTTCATTGGCTTTTCGCCATAACCATATACAACAACCATATTTAGAGGCATATCTTGTAAAACAGGCAACTTAACCTTAATGTGACTAACCTTCAGGCTATATTCTTCGCCTTGTATTTCGGTTTTAAAATTGATTTTTCCTTTTCGTCGTTTTGCTAAATCAGGTACTTTTACTCGACGATTTTTATGTATTAAATACCGATTATCATTTAACCGAGTGACGAAGTGATGTCCGATATTTTGGACATATTCATATATCGTATTTCGGTCGTACCCGCGATCCATAACGAAGGTTGCTTTTTTCTTTCCTAAAAAAGTATGGACGGTATTAAAGCCTTTGGCTATTTCAATATTTTGACTTTGGAAATCTTCTTCTTTAGAAGAATACAAATGATTATACAGCGGTAAGGGGTGTTTCGTTTTTGGTGAAGCCATTGAAAAATTAAGGGTAGGATAACCCTTCTCAAGAACATTCTTTGACCCATCACGTACTAGAGCTAAATTTTCCATCTTTTCGGCATAGGGTTTAACAATTTCTGATTCGTCTACAATAATCAAAGGGTTATCTGGAATAGATGTTTTTAAAGTATTTAAGTAGTTTCGATGGATCTGTTTCAAATCGTTTTCTTCAGCGGCATTACGAGATAAGCGCTTAATGGTGTACTGTAAATCAATCTTTTCTTCTAAGGCTCGTGCAATATCTGATAATAGTGTGTTTTGCGCCTTAGACATTCCATATAAAATATCACTGTAAAATTTCTTTCTCGGTTTCGAAAGACCTTTGGTCAATTTTTCTAAAAATGTAAGTAAATTTCGCTTCATTTGATAAATTTCCGTAGATTTCATGGTAGAATAACCTCAGTTCCTGTTTTTGTTTTTTTGTTTTGTCGTGACTCAATTATAACATGGAACAGGATGCAAATAGTCCACAGATTTATGCTGTGGACAGCTAAAAAGCCCGAGGAATCCATGTTTTCCACATGTGTATTTCTCGGGCTTTTAAAGTTATTCTTTAAATTAGAAAATTTTGGGTAAATTCAAGTTGCATACTCTCTTTAATTAATTTATACTTGCACTAAGATAGAAGGAGAGAAAATCAATGTTTAAGAAAATATTAGCCTATGGGGAAAACGAGAAAAAGAGCATGTATATTTCCATTTTACAATGTATTTTTAGTGTGGCATTCAGTATCGTTCCCTATTTTATGATTTATCTGCTCATTTCCAGATTAGTAGATGATCAACCTTTTACAGTTTCCTATGTAGGAATAATTGCAGCCATTATTACCGTTTCTTTGATTTTAGAAAGTATACTCTATGTCACAGGGTTGGGTAACTCCCATGTTTTTGCATTTAGAGTCTTGGAAGAAATAAGAAGAAGCTTACAAGAAAAGCTGGAACAGCTGCCGATTGGCTATGTGGAGGATAAAGGAAAAGGGACAATGAAAAAAGTGTTTGTCGATGATATTGATAGCATGGAAACATTATTGGCCCATGCTATTCCAGAAGGCATCGCTAATTTAACCATTTCCATTTTTGTGATTATCAGTATGTTGTTGATAGACATTAGATTGGGATTGCTTGCTTTAGTCACCATACCTATTGCTCTAGTTGCCTTTTTTTACATGTTCAAAATAGGGAAAAGTAAGATGGCAGACTATTTTACAGCTGGTCAACATATGAACAATACAATCATTGAGTACATTAATGGTATGGAAGTAGTAAAAGTATTTAACCAAGAAGGACAATACTTTGGAAAATTTAAAGAAAGTATCTTGAATTACAGAGATAAAACACTTGCTTGGTATAAAGCTTGTTGGCCATCTATGTCTGTATACACGATCATGTTTTCATCGACGGCACTGGTTATGTTACCTGTAGGTTCTTATCTAGTCCTTTCTCAAAGTGCAGAACTCTCTCAACTTGTACTCACTTTTTGTCTAGCATCCAGTCTTGGAATTCCTTTACTTCGATTGATTTCCTTTGTACCGGCATTGATGCAAATTAATTACAAAATTGAAGTTTTAGAATCTGTTATGGAGGAAGAACCCATCAAAACCGGCACTAGTGAATTTACCGGGGCAAATTATGATGTCACATTCAATAATATTTCATTCAATTACGATGATGAAGTTGTCGTCAATAATTTGACCCTTACTGCAAAAGAAGGTGAAACAACAGCTTTAGTAGGAGAATCTGGCAGTGGGAAAAGTACGTTGGCAAAACTGTTAGTTCACTATTACGATGTTGGTACAGGCAGTATTACGATTGGAGGGCAGGATATAAGCGAGTTGAGTTTGAAAACATTAGGTAATTTGGTTTCCTATGTCTCCCAAGATGTTTATTTATTCAATCAATCAATTCTCGAAAATATTCGCATCGGGAACCCTCGTGCCACTGATGAAGAAGTGATGGAGGTTGCTCAAAGGGCACAATGTGTGTCCATTTTTGAAAACCTTTCAGAAGGCATTCATTCAATTGTCGGAACACGAGGCGATAAGCTCTCTGGAGGAGAACGACAAAGAATTTGTATAGCTAGGGCATTACTTAAGGATTCCCCTATTGTCTTATTGGATGAGGCAATGGCATATATTGATGCAGAGAATGAAACACTTATCAACCAAGCACTTACTGAATTATCCGAGGGTAAAACAATCATTACGATTGCCCATCGATTAATGAATATTATGGATTCGGAAAAAATCTATGTTTTGGAAAAAGGAAATATTGAATCAGAAGGTTCTCACAGTGACCTTGTAGTAAGTAGCAGTATTTATCAAAAACTATGGAACGCTGCGATAAAAAGTGAAAACTGGCAACCTAAAGGGGGCGAACTTCAATGATATTTAAATTAGTGAAAAGGGTTCTTGATTTGTCTGGTGAATATAAAAATCGGATCAGAGTAGCATTTTTATTTTCAGTATTAGAGTCCATCTTCCAAAGAATTCCTTTAGTGCTTGCCTTTTTAACGATTGTCGCACTGATGAACAACCAAATGACTGGGACTCATAGTATCTTTCTGTTTTTCGTATTGTTGCTATCTGCATCTTTACAAATGTTGTTTCATTATATGAATGATAGGCTTCAAAGTGATGCAGGCTATCGAATTTTTGCAAGGCTTCGAATTAAACTAGCTGACAGGTTTAGAAAGATTCCGATGGGATATTATACAGAAGGAAATATTGGGAAAATCAGTTCTGTTTTAAGTACAGATCTGCTGTTTGTAGAAGAAAATATCATGGGTAAAATTGCGAACAGTTTCAATTATATTTTAAGTACAGTGATTTTAACGATTTTTCTCTTTATATTGGACTATCGTTTAGGCTTGGTTGCTGTTCTTACATTGATGATCTATTATTTCCTAACTGAAAAAATGGCACAGGAAACGATTGTCGAAGGAGAAAAAAGGCAGAATCAAAGTGAACTACTGACAGATGAAGTGCTGTCCTTTGTGGAGGGTCTTGCTGTGATGAAAAGCTTCAATAGATTGGGCGCAGGCGCTAAGAGTCTACGGGGAGAATTTAAAAAAAGTAAAAACACAGCCCTGACATTAGAAGGGAAATTTGCTAGCTGGATCGGGAAAACGCATCTTTTATTAGCTATATCCACATCACTTATTTTTATTCTTGCGTTAGTTTTGCATAGCACAGGAGAACTGTCAACAGAATACTTGATTGCTTTACTGCTTTTTGCTCTTGTATTTTTCAAGCCATTAAAAACCTTGACTGGAGAAGTAGGAATGTTGTCGATTATGAATAGTTGTTTGGATAGAGTGAATGAGTTATTTGAGGTAAAAGAATTAAGTGATATAGGGTCTCAAAAACTGCCACCTCTAAATAAAACCAAGGAAGAAGTGGCATTTGAACATGTATCTTTCGGTTATGATGAGAAAGCAGTTTTACAGAATGTGAGTTTTAAACTATATCCTAATACTATGACTGCATTAGTAGGACCTTCTGGGTCTGGGAAAACCACGATTGCCAATCTGTTGACCAGGTTTTGGGATATTAATGAAGGGCATATTAAAATTCGCGGTGTTGAAGTAAAGGAACTACCTTTAGAAACGTTAATGTCATCCATTAGCATGGTATTTCAAACGACCTATCTGTTTCAAGATACCATCTACAATAATATTAAACTAGGGAATGTCAATGCAACGGAAGAAGAGGTATTAGAAGCAGCCAAAAAAGCAAGATGTCATGAATTTATAGAAGAATTCCCACAAGGTTTTGAAACAGTGATTGAAGAAGGCGGTGGAAACTTATCAGGAGGACAGAAACAGCGGATCTCCATTGCGAGGTGTATATTGAAAGATGCTCCTATAGTTGTTTTAGATGAAGCAACTGCCAGTATTGATGCGGATAATGAATATTATATACAACAAGCGATATCAGAATTGGTCAGAGATAAAGCATTATTAGTGATTGCCCATCGTTTAAACACGATACGGGCGGCAGATAACATTTTAGTAATTAATCAAGGAGAAGTAGTTCAGGAAGGCAAACATGACGAATTGGTAAAGCAAACTGGTCTTTATTCCAATTTGTACGGCAAAATAAATATGCAGTCATCCGTCAGTTAAAAAAGTAACATTGTATGAGGAAAAGCATTCATACACTTAAGTCCTTTTTCATTTCAATTTTATTGGAAATAGTGAACAGGCAACTTAAAATTGAAAATTTAACATGGTTAATTACGAATGGAAGAGGAGAATTTTAATGAAAAAAAAGATGAACACAAAAGATTATATTTTTGCAGGGGCATTTGCAGCTCTGTACGTGGTAATTATGCTCGTAGCTATTATGTTACTGGGCTTTAATCCGATTACTTATTTATTGGCACCATTGATTATTGGAATTATTGAGGGTCCAGTATTTGTCCTATATATTTCTAAGGTTCCAAAAAAGGGAGCAATTTTAATTTTAGCTATTTTATCTGGTCTAGTCATGTCATCATACTCATTAGTTCCGTTGGGTATCTCAGTTATTGTTGGTCTGATAGCTGAGTTAATGATGACAAATAGAAATAGGAACATAAAATTAAAAAGTGCTATTGCGTACAGCATTTTTAACATCAGTATTGCAGGAGCGTTCACAATGTTAATTTTTGCAAGAGATCAGTTTATGAAAACATCAGCTGACTATTATGGACAAGACTATGTAGATCGGATTTCAGCTCTGACTCCGGACTGGATTCTTATCGTTTTAGTGATCTTAGCAGTTATTGGCGGTTTGATCGGTGCTAAATTAGGACATAAACTGAATAAGAAACATTTTGAACAAGCTGGTATTGTCTAAAATGTCATCACAAATAAAGACTGTTTTGCACTTTAAAAAAGAAACCTTTTTAGATGTTTCACCAATCACAAAAATTGCAGTTTTTATTGTGTCTTCTGTTGTCATGATAAGAAGTGGTTCATTGCTTGCAGAATGTCTGGTAGGGGTTATGTCTGGTTTGTTTTTATTGAATACAAAAGCATGGGGTCTATTTTATAAGTTTTCATTGGTATTTTTCGGTACTTTGTTGTTGGAGGAAATTGCTAATATAACAGATACAGCACAATCATTCGCTCTTGTTTTTGTTGTATTCAACGTGATTAGGGTATTTTTGCCAACGATAGCCATGTATTATGTTTTGGCAGAAAAAACCACAGCGAGCGAATACCTTGCAGTTTTTAAACGGCTGCGGATTCCAGATGCATTTGCTGTTTCATTTGTCGTGATGCTGCGATTTATTCCAACATTGAGAGAACATCTGCAAAATATAAGGAAAGCATTGGTGTTTAGAAATATTCGAATTGGTCCTATTTATTTTATGAAGCATCCTGTTGTCTCCATTGAAAGGCTGGTCGTGCCGATGCTGATTTCTTCGGGAAAAGTAATGGAAGAACTATCTGCTGCGGCTATGACACGGGGATTGGATGTCGGGAGAAAACGAACGACCATTGTAAAGTTTAGGCTAGGTCTTGTAGATTTACTGCTACTTATTGTTGCGGTAACCTTTATAGTATTTTTCGGGGGAGGGGTTTAGAATGAATGCACTTGAACTTCAAAATATTACTGTAACTTCTGCTGACCATTCACCTCCTATAATAGATGATTTTTCATTAACCGTAAGAGAAGGCGAATGTGTAGTCTTATGCGGGGAAAGCGGCTGTGGAAAGACCACGATTACTCGTGTTATCAATGGACTAATTCCAGAATTTTACAATTCATTAACATTAACAGGAGAGGTTAAACTCTTTGGGAAGTCTACTAAAGATCAAACAATCAGTGAAATTGCTGTAGATGTTGGTACGGTTTTCCAAAATCCCAAGTCTCAATTTTTCAATCTTGATACCTCCAATGAGCTTATATTCGGTTGTGAAAACTTGAATTTAGATCGTAATGAAATTTTAAAAAGAGCAGAACAGACGATTTATGACTTGAATCTGGCTAATTTAATCAACAGAAGTATTTTTGAGTTATCTGGCGGGGAGAAACAAAAAATTGCTTGTGGTTCTATTATCTCTATGTACCCTAAAATTTTAGTCCTAGATGAACCAACTGCCAATTTAGATCAAGATTCTATTGAAAAGTTAAAAGCTATTTTGTTAAATTTAAAGGCTACTGGTTTTACGATCGTTTTATCAGAACATCGATTGTATTGGCTCAAAGATCTAGCTGATCGATTTGTGTATGTAAAGTCGGGAAAATATCAAGAAAGCTATTCCTTTGAAGAACTTTACAGCAAAAGTGAGCAAAACCTTTCAGAAATGGGGTTGCGAAGTTTGAATTTAACAACTACGTTTGAAAAAGTAAAAGCCATTACTGAAGGGAAAAAGTGGGAGTTGCATAACTTGGGTGATAAAACACCTGATCCACAACAAGCTCCAGAAATTGTTTTAGAGAATCTGTCCGTATCTTATCAAGATACAACAGTTTTTCAAATCCCGAAACTCGCTTTTTATGGTGGGAGTATCATCGGTATTGTAGGTGAAAATGGGGCTGGCAAAACCACCTTTATCAATACTTTGTTAGGGTTTATGAAATATCAAGGAACAATTCAGGAAAATCAAAGGGTTTTAAATAAAAAAGCATTAAATCAACGTGGATTTATGGTCATGCAAGATGTCAATCAGCAATTGTTCTCCAATACGGTGATTAATGAAGTTCTATTAGGTGCAGATGCTTCAAAACAGCAAGCGCAAGATGTCTTGGGAAAATTGGGATTGTCATCTGTAGAAAATCGTCATCCTGCATCCCTTTCAGGAGGTGAGAAACAACGGGTTGCGGTCGCCTCTGCTCTTTTATCTTATAAACGAATCATTGTTTTTGATGAGCCAACATCTGGATTGGATAGAAGGTCATTAGAACAACTTTGCATAGAAATCCAAAAAATATCATCACCTGATAATCTTATTTTTATTGTTACTCATGATATTGAGGCTATTTTTCAACTTGTAGATGTTGTTTTGCCTTGTACCAAATATGAAGGGTAGAAATTTTTGACAATAAAATGTAAGACGAGGGTAAGATAACATAAGCTTTTCAAATAGTAGGAAAGAGAACTGCCCTGCATCTCATTTTGGGTATTGTGATTGGAACTTTAGTGGCAGTTGTCATTTTCATATCTGCATTACCGATTATTCCTGCTGTTAGTGTACAATATTGGACCTTTATCTTCAAAATAAAGCAAGTGTAGAATATTGCAACTGATTTTCTACACTTGCTTTTTAATTTTGACGAAATACAAATAAGCTACCTTACTTGAGCCACTCTAAAAATTTGCGCTCTTGAACTGGCTTATTTCCTAATCGTATTTTATCATAACTGGATAGATATATGGCTCAACTGGTTCTTCGATTATTTTTACTGTATCCACTTGTATTAAAGGGATCTCTTCTCCATAATAATTTTTAGTGTCTAATGTTCCCTCTAGTTCAATCCATGTGTTTTCTTCATAATTAATCGCTTGGTCAAATTCCGATAAAAAGCCTATGACACTTGCATCTGCAATACAATGCGTGATTACAAATCGTGCGATCACTAATTCGTCTGGATTAAACCCTTCTTCTTTATAGACAAACCCTTTTATATTAATTTTCCTATTCATAAAAGAGTCTGGTTCTGTATTAATTGCACGATAATAAGAGGCATATATATGATCACTCATTTGAATCATATCAAAGGCTTTTAATCTCTCCATTGCTTCGTCATATATATCATCTGTAATAAAGTTATTGTTAGGTAAAGGAATTGTATGCTCTATTATTTGTGAGTTTTCTGTAGCCGCTCCTGGCTCACTGCTTTCCATGAACATTGCATCTTCATTTCCACTATATTGGGATAAATTAATACCTTTTTTACCCGCAATAGAAGCATCCAATGTTGCAGGCGAGAATGCGAAGCCAGTTACTAATGGTAACATAATAATGACATAGCCTAGTAACCTCTTCGGAAATGAAGACGAACCGCCCTCATCATGGTTACATCCAGGAGGACAATATGCGTGGTTATCTTCCTCACTTTCCCATACCCTACATAGCTGGATGAGGAACAAGCATATAAATAAACCGGCAGTAATGAGGCTCATCCAATTGTACTTGGGATTAATATATTTTATGATATCCCCTGTATAATGCAGCTTAATAAAGAATGTAGCAAAGATTGCTAAAATAACCGCCCGCAAAAGATGTTGGAAATTAAAGCGCATGACAACTCGCCTCCTTAAATGAATGAAGTTAACTGAACACATATAAACACAATTACAGTTATTACAATGATTAAAATGAATACAAACTTAGCTTTAAATGCCCTCCATAACATGATTGTATTTTTCAAATCAATCATTGGTCCATATATTAAAAATGCTAGTATCGAAGTAGACGGAAACAAATTACTAAATGAAGCTCCTATAAAAGCATCGGCTTCAGAACATAATGATAAGAAAAAGGCAAGACTCATCATAATAACTGTTGACCCGGCAAGGCTATCACCCAGAATGAAAAGCGATGATGTCTTTACATATGTTTGTACCAATGCCGCTATAAAGGCACCGATAATCAAATATTTCCCCATATCAAAAAACTCATCTATGGAATGTTTTAACATCCCTTCAAATTTGCGCAAAAACGGCTCATTTCTTTTATTTAAATCCGCTGTATGAACAAAGTCTGACACTGTATGTTTAAGTTGATTTGATTTAAACAGATAGCTTATGATCAAAGTGATGAGCAATGCTGCTATAAATCCAACACCCATTCTTAAAGCCGCCATCTTACTATCATTTCCAAAGGCTACATAAGTGGAAAAAATAACGATTGGGTTAATCAATGGTCCTGTCAGCAGAAAGCCAACTCCTGCATAAATAGGAACACCTTTGGCAATCAACCTTCTTACAATAGGTACAATCCCACATTCACAAGCCGGAAATATTGCACCTACTATACAACTAACAAAAACAGCTAAGATTTTATTTTTGGGGATCCAACGCTTAAGATGATCTTCGGTAATAAAAATTTGAATAAAACCTGCAATAAGTACGCCAACTAAAACGAATGGAAGAGCCTCAATTAAAATACTTAAAAAAATAGTATTTGACTGTGCAAAAGAATTCGGTAGTTTAATTGATAATACATCTCCGACAGATTGGCTGACTGAAATAAAATAAACAACAATAAATATGACTAATATACCAGTGAAATCAAATAAATATGAATGAAGCGAACGAAACATGCTCATTATCCTCTCCGTATATTATTCCATTTTAATCTAAGAATCCTTTTTGAAAGTATGCTGCGATAAAATGAGATGAGCTTGCTTGTATCATGATCAACAGAAGTTAATGCCTAGTTAAATAGCTTTGAAAAATGATCTAATATTTCATTTTTATTCAAATGATCCCCTATTAAAACTAAAGTTGGATTGGTTGACTGATTCCCTTTCATTCTTTCCAAGACCAATCTATCTGATGAAAATTGCATATTAAATAATCCAGGATCCTCTTTTAATCTAATGATTCCTTTCCCTCTTAGAACTGTCTTCGGCAGACTATTAAGCCAGTTTTCTAGTTCAAATCGATGCATTACGGGTAACTTGTCTATCTTTAGCGTATTAATTGTGGAATGATGGTGATGCTCATTGTATCCAGTGTTTGATTGATGCACGGCATACCTTTTTGAAAAGAGCTCATTTATGGGAATTTCACCGTATTTTGTCTTGAAAATCTGTACACCTAACCCTATGTCCTCTATTAATTTTTTCTCTATTTTTATGAGAGACTTCTTTGCTACAATATCTATTTTATTTAATAAAATGATTGTAGCACTTGAAATCTGTTCAGATAATAATTTACGTACTTCACCCGTACTTGAAAAAATACTTCGATAAGCTAGAAACTTACTTGCATCTACAAGGCTGATCATTGACCTTAATTCAAATTGATTAAAATACATTGGACTATTTAATAATTCCTCTATCTCAGCAGGATTGGCTACACCAGTACCTTCAATGAATAATACATCGATCGGTTGGTTTTTATGATCTTCTATTAATCTATTTAGCGTTTCTTTTAAGTCATCCTGGATCGTACAACATATACAGCCGTCCAATAACTCTTGTACATTTTGACTTTCAAACAAATGGTTCTCTACATTTACTTCGCCTAATGAGTATTGCGGCCGTTTTTTACCAGCAGTGCGGTTCTTTTTACCACCTTTTGCGGCCGACTTTACCAGTCCTTGCGGTAAAGTTTACCAATTTATGTGAATTGTCATCTTTTTAAAACAACCATCCTTAACTGTTATTATAAATAAACAGATAAGAATGGTTGATTGATTTAAGTTATAGATCTTTTATTACTAAAATAATCGAGTATGATATTTCTTGATCCTTGATAAATGTCCTGTTCTGACCATTCATAAGGTAAAGGTTCAACTCCATAAATTTCTAATATTTTATTGTTTAACTCATCAGGGAAAGGAACCCAATTTTTCTTTCCGGACCAATAATAATATTCTTCCATTTTCCTTAACTTACTTTTTGTTAAGATAGACATATATACCTCCTGCGGAGAATTTCTATGCAACGCTTTTTCATTGCTTTAACCCTAATTTTTCACGCATAGATACTTCGCCATCAATAAAAACATCATAAGAATTATGAATAATCCGATCTAGTATCGCTTCGGCCAATGTTCCATCTCCTAATTTCTCATACCATCCTTTAAAATCAAATTGTGAACAGTATATATTGGATTTTTGGGATTCATATCTTGCATTAATAATCTCTAAGAGTAAGGTTGCTTCTTCGTTTGAAAGCTCATAAAGAAGCCATTCATCTTATGAAAAGTTAAATATTATGTAAAGTAAGGCGCTGAAACTCTAATTTCAACGCCTTTTGAAGTAAGTTTCTTTTCATAATAAAGAGTCTTAATTCTCATATTTTTAACTCTAAATAAATTCTTTCAACCAATCTAGTAGAACTTCTTTGTCATTTGTAGTCAATGTTTCTTCTGGAAGTACATTATTGCTAGCTGCTTCGATTGCTTTTCGTTTAATTTCTGGATTAGCTTTCGCATAGATTTCCGTTGTTGAGACGGATACATGACCTAAAAAGTCTCGAATATAAATCAAATTAACATTTGCTTCTAGTAAGTGCATTGCTTTACTATGCCTTAAGGCATGAGGTGAAATTTTCACTGGGAAATGATTAGAATTGTTTATTCGCGCTATTTCAAAGTGTTTTTTAAGAATATATCCTATGCCAGCACGACTGAGTCTTCTTTTCTGTTTATTAAAAAAGACTGGAATTTCAAGGTTTTCTTCATCCAATAATTGGTAATTATCTATATAAGATTTTATAATATTTACTGTCTGTGGGGTAATTGGTATTACACGTACTTTTTGTCCTTTGCCAAGTAACTTTACAGTTGCTGGAGAAGACAATCTCAAATCACAAACATTTAGATCTATCATTTCCTGAACCCTTGCACCTGTATCATACAAAAGCGTCAAAATGGCTAAATCTCTTTTTCCCTCTTTAGTTTTACTATTTGGAGTAGCCAAGAGCTTTCGAATTGCATTAATTGTTAAATAGGTCATTTGTCCTGTATTTTGAACTTTTTTTGCCTTAATTGAAAGGATAGAGTTACATCTCTCTATGTTCTCAGGCGTTTCAATTTGTAGAAATCGGAAAAAAGATTGAAGTGCAGCAAGCCTTTGATTCCGTGTTTTGATGGAGTATCCTTTTTTATCTACTAGCCAATTCAGAAAATCTTCTATAAAGTCTTTATTTATATCGGTAATTTTCATTTTTTCGGGTTTCAAATTAAGAACTTTGGTGCAGTATCTTAAGAAAATAGTGAATGCATCCCGATATGACTTTACTGTATTTTCACTATAGTCCATTCTTGATGGAATGTATCTAAGAAAGTATGAGGATAAATATTTGCCGAAATTATATTCTTTCATCTTCATTCACCTCCGGAAAAACGCCCTGATACATTTCAGCAGTTGAATTAATGATGATACCGTAGGTATCACTTGACAGCCGTAGATATTGTTCTGTACTTATAATATCACGGTGTCCCATATACGTCTGTAACATTGGAAGCGCAGAATAAATATCTTGCCCTTGACTAACCATTTTTTCCAAAGAATGAACTGCAAAAGTGTGTCGTAAATCATGTATCCTGGGATGAACAGATTCAGAAGAAATTATTCCAGCTTTAAGTAATATCCTTCTAAAATTGTTTAATATCGTTTTACTTTTGTATTTTTGAGTATCAGGAGCCGGATAAAAATGCCCTTCAATTTTCATATTAAATGTCATTTTTTTGGCATAATTACGACAATAATCCGTTAACGTTTCTGACATAGGAACAATCCGGGTTATATTGTTTTTGGCTTTATTTACTGTAATTACACCATTTTCTAAGTTGATATCTGTTTTATGCAAAGTTAAAGCTTCGTTAATCCGTAATCCGCATCCGTATAACATTCGTAAGAGCATTGGATAAATGAGATTATCATGTTCACTATTCTCTGCCAAGCATAAAGTGTCAACTATCGCCCAAATATTTGACATTTCTTTGTGTGTAAAGATATATGGGGCAAAATTATCTCTTATTTTAACAAACTCATTTTTCGGAAATACATAGAAATTGAATTCTAATGTGTTCATGAACAGTGCAAACTGTCGAATAGTACTCATCCTCTGGTGCTGTGTTTTAGTGGATTCAGTGCCTCGTTTACTCACATAATCATTCACCATTTTTTTGTGAGAATAGGATTTTTAAGTTCATATGTTTTAAAAAAATTATCAATCTGCCTTAATCTGTAATAGGATGACACTTGAAATTTATAACCTAACCCTTTTTTATAATCAACATACATAGTGCAATAACTAGCGAAAGGTCCATTAAAGATATACTCTTTTTCTGTATCTATCATGAAGGTACCTCCAGACCAACGGTTCGGAGCTGTTCGGTATCGATACGAAGATACATCTTAGTCGTATTCGAATTTTCATGGCCTAGTATTCCTGAAATAATAGGTAATGGGGTGTTATCTTGTAAAAGGTTACTTGCCAAACTGTGTCTCATTGCATGAAGACCATGTTTTCTATTTTTAGTTTCAATTTGAGCAAGTTTCAAGTATTTGTTTATAATACTCCAAAAGACATTTCCTTTTTCAAAACGCCCATAAGGCGTTCTGTGCCTAATAAAAATATGAGGATCATCACAGATTGGTCGACCATTTTTCAAATAATCAATCAATGCATATTTTATATTATCACTCAGTGGTAACTGCAAGAAATTCTTTGTTTTCTCTTGAATATATTCAATTTTTTCTAAATGCCATTTAATGTTATCCGTCTTTAATTTTCTAATATCACCCGCTCGCATTCCTAACTGAATGGCCAGTAGTAAGACAAGATAATCGCGCCGACCAACAGCTGTACTTCGGTCTACATGATAAAGCAATACTCTAATTTCTTCAGATGTATAATACGATGGTAATTTTTCTAGCTTATTTGATCGAATAATTGGCAACAGCTGATTTAAATGATAATTATTGTAATTACCGGTGTTTAGAAAGTTTAAAAAATCTCTCAATGTGTATAGAATAGTCTCTTTTGTGGATACTGCATAATTTGTCATTATTGATTCGATATACATCAAAATATTTTTAGACTGTATCTTTGAAATATCAGAGATTTCATTTGTTTTCAAAAAATGAAGAAATCGAATAATAATAATTTGTTTTCCTTGAATAGTTCGATCTGTCAGATTTGATTGTTTTAGATTTTCGACATAACTCATAAGAATGTCAAAGTAACAGTCGGGTACCTGAAGTCCCTTTCTTTGATAGCATTTATTGAATGTATCATCTTTCAAAAAATCGTTTAAAACTTTAATTGATCGGACAGTAAATCTTTGATACGGCGTTAAGTCAATATCAAAATCAACTCTATAGTGATTCGCCAAGAATTCATACCCAAATTTAAGAGTGAAGTCTTGAATGTTTTTTAAGTCGGCGTATTTTTCGAAGCAATTCCAACAACTTTTATAGCGAGTTTTTGTCCCTTCAGAGTACCCTAATTCATCTAAATGCATAGTCGCTTTCCTTATTAAACTTCCAATAGTATCCATTATTTCGTCCTCCTTTTAGAATAAGGATACTATATTATGTATAGTTAGAAACACAAAAAGCTTACAAAACCAACAGGACTTGAATCTAGCTTTACATAATAAATAACTTTTCATAAGATGAATGGCTCTTATATGAGCTCACAAGTGAAGAATCCACATTACTCCTGGAAATTATCAACGCTCGTTATGAAGCGCAGAAGTCGAATATTTACTGTTCCCAGTTCGACTTTCCGGGTTGGTATG